>NZ_JAMXFD010000043.1 GCF_025370875.1 Laspinema palackyanum D2c | reverse complement strand
ACTGAAGTCGTTACTACGAACAATTAAGAACGACTGAAGTCGTTACTACGAACAATTAAGAACGACTGAAGTCGTTAATTGAGATTTAAGGGATCGACATCGATCGCCAAACTAATGTCTCGGGGACAACGCGATCGCAACTCTTCCAACATCGGTAACTCCACCCTAATATTAGGCGGAAACTTCAGTAAGATTTGCCACCGATAGCGATCGGCAACTCGCAAAATCGGTGCCGGTGCCGGTCCCAACAAATCATATCCTCGCGTAAGATAGGCATCCGGTCCCCCCAGAACCTGAGCTAAATCTACCGCCGTATCCTCCACCGTCCAATCATCCCTTCCCGAAATTCTTAACAAAATCAACCGTCCATAGGGGGGATAACTCAACGCCTCTCGCTGTTCCAACTCCTCTTGGATAAAACTGTTATATTCCTGATTTCGCACCGCCTGAATCACCGGATGTTCCGGGGAATAGGTTTGTAAAATCGCCCGTCCCGGTTCATCTCCTCGACCCGCACGACCCGCCACCTGTGTTAACATTTGAAAGGCGCGTTCCGATGCTCTAAAATCCGCTAAATTTAATAACCCATCCGCTGCCACCACCCCAACTAAGGTCACTTGCGGTAAATCCAACCCTTTCGTCAGCATTTGGGTTCCCAGCAAAATATCCGCTTCCCCCGTGGCAAACTGTGACAATAATATCCGATGTGCGTCTTTCGTGCGAGTCGTATCACTATCAAATCGAATCACGCGCAACTCGGGAAACTGCCTCGCCAATTCCTGCATCACCCGTTGAGTGCCACTACCGAAGCGCCGAAAATAGGGAGAATCGCATTCCGGACAACGTTCCGGCGGATGACTCGTATAACTGCAATAATGACAGCGCAGAAATTCGGTCCCGCCTTCTTGAAATTGGTGATAGGACAGGGAAACATCGCAATGGGGACATTCCATCACATACCCGCAACTGCGACAAGAAACAAAGGTACTATGTCCCCGGCGATGGATAAATAATATCCCTTGTCGTCCAGTTTCTCGGAGGGTACTTAATTCTTGTTGTAGGGATTCGCTAAACAGGGAACGGTTGCCTTTGCGTAATTCCTGGCGCATATCCACGACTTCCACCGGAGGCATGGGTCGAGATTCGATGCGTTCGGGTAAGCGCAGATAATGGGTGCGATCGCCCTTTGTGGGATTAAGCGCAATCTCTACCCAAGTTTCTAAAGACGGGGTGGCAGAACCGAGAATCAGGGGACAATTGGATAATTCCGCCCGCCATTGGGCGACAGTTCGGGCATGATAAGTAGGCGCAGGGTGGTCTTGTTTGTAACTGTCGTCATATTCTTCATCGAGGATAATTAGACCCAGGTTGGGTAAAGGGGCAAAAATGGCCGATCGCGTTCCGATCGCAATTTGGGGGGTGTCTGTGAGCATTTGTCGCCAATTGTCGTACCGTTCACCCTGGGATAGCGCACTGTGATAAACCACCACTTTATCCCCAAATCTCGCTTGAAAGCGATCGCACAGTTGCGGCGTCAATCCAATTTCCGGAACCAGCACAATCGCCGATTTTCCTTGTGCTAAGATTGGGGCGATCGCCTGTAAATAGACCTCAGTTTTTCCCGAACCTGTCACCCCATGCAGCAACACTCGGGCATATCCCTCTATCTGATTAATGGTATCTAATGCCTGTTGCTGGTAGGAATTCAAAACTTTAGGCGCATCAGGAGTTTGGGTGGGTTGTGTTGGCGATCGCAATGCTTCGCGATCGTAGATTTCCACGCACCCTTTTTCCACCAACTTTGTCACAACTCCCCGACTCGTATGACAGATTTTTAGCAACTCCGCCATCCACAGTTCCCCACCCCGACGCTTTAGCACTTGCAACACTTCTCGCTGGCCCTTGCTCAAATCTGAGGGAAAAGAACTGGCAATCAGAGTAACTGCGGGTTGGAGTTTCGGCGCAGGGCGACTGCCTGCCTCACAGTAACTTTCCACCCACCCCCGGGTTTGTAACGCCTTTAACCCCGCATCTGCTCCTGGTTTAACTTTACTGCGAATATATCGTAAGGTATAATTTCCAGTTTTTGAAGATTGCAACAATTCCAAGACTTTTTGGGCGGGAATGGTTTTTAGAAACTCTTTTCCACCGGGTGGAATCTTGTCGGTCAGGCGAATCCGGTGTTGCGATCGCGCAAATAATCCCGGAGGCATCGCCGCCCGAATCACTCGCACCAAGGGAGTATAATAGTAATCCGCCACCCGTTCCAACAGTTGCCAATAGGTTGGGACAAAAAACCCGGAAGCTACCACCTCGTCAATCTCTTTAATCTGATCGAGGGATAAATGTGCTGCTAATTGATCCGTAAACCGGATGGCGATCGCCCCTAACTGTTGCGAGTTAAATGGCACACTGAGAATATCCCCCGGTTGCACCGTTAACCCGGGTGGCACTCGATAGGTAAAGAATTTTAGGGGTTCTTCATCCAGAGGCGTCTCAGAAGCGGGAGAGTCCACCAATACCTCAATCCAAGGCCCTTGGGATTCCGGATTTGTCCCTGCTGTCTCCCCGATCGCATCATAACCGCCCCCCGGTTCCGCAACCAGGTGGGCGATCGGCGATAAATCTTCCCAGGGGATATCGTATTGCATCATTGACTCACACCAGTTATGCTACCCAATTGTAGCGGGTCTTGATCCAGAAACCCAGCCGTTTCGTTTCATTGTAGGATAATAAACACCCCAAGTCTATTGCCAAATCCCATCCCTTCCCCTGAACCTTGTTCTGTTGTCGTTTAAATCATGAATCAACCCGTCCCCTGCTGTTTCTCTCCTCAAATCCACTGCTGTCCATTGCATCTCCCCATTGCCAGATAACAATGCCAGATTCTCTGATTATTGGGACCGTCAATTATACGCAACTGCGGGAATTTTTAAACGCGGGGGAATGGCAACGTGGCGATCGCGAAACCGGGCGCATTCTGTTAGAAATTGCCCAAACCTTACGAGTTGGGGATTCCCTTTCCAAAGCAGATGCTCGATGGCTAACCCGTCTGGATTATCTCACAGAAGACGATAGTTTGAACATTCCCTGTGCCGACCTATGTTTGATTGATCGCCTGTGGATGGACTCTAGCAAGGGTCATTTTGGATTCACCATTCAGTCCCAAATTTGGCAGCAACAGCAGCAGGATTATGCTCAATTTGCCCAAACCGTCGGATGGGCAGTCTCAGGGGGGATAGAATGGCGCAATTATGCTGAGCTCATCTTTGATTTAAGCGCACCTGCCGGACAGTTACCCGCAAAGCCATTTTACACCGAGGAGGGCTTAGGGGTGGGATGGGCGGGAAATTTGGCATCTCGCTTGGATGATTGTCAAGGGCCGGATTTTTGAGCCTGTTTCCCTGGGGGATATAATAATGCCACAATACTCTCCCGGGATTATGTCCGAAATTTGCCCTGAAATCCGAATTCGTTCTGCCACTGTGGATGATGTGGCGGTAATCTTTGAGTTAATTTGCGCCCTTGCTGCCTATGAGAAGCTATCCGATGCGGTTACCGGCAATCCCCAGGCACTGCATGAGCATTTATTTGGCGATCGCCCCTACGCCGAAGCATTAATTGCAGAATATTCGGGAACCGTTGTGGGATTTGCCCTATTTTTCTATAATTATTCCACATTTCTAACCCAGCCCGGGCTATATTTAGAAGACCTGTTTGTACTGCCCGACTATCGGGGTAGAGGGATTGGCAAATCCCTGATTGAGAAACTGGCAAAATTGGCCGTTGATCGCGGTTGTGGACGGATGGAATGGTCCGTATTAGATTGGAATGAACCGGCGATCGCCTTCTATCGTCGCCTAGGGGCCGAAATTCTCCCCGACTGGCGCATCTGTCGTCTGACTGGAGAGGCCCTGGTCAACAGAGGGTGAGGGTCCTGATAGGTTAGACCCCCTAAAGGGGAATACTCCCTATAACGGAAAATCAATTGAGGGGAGGGTGGGGATGCATGAAATCATTGCAATTTTAGAAGATAACCCCGGGCGCATTCAGGCAATGGAAAAGCGTCTTAAGGCGTCATTTCCTGACTGTTCGGCAATTTTTTTTAATAATGCCCCGGATATGATTGCTTGGCTAAAAGGGCACTTACATGAGTGCCTTTTGCTCAGTCTTGACCATGATTTGGGTCCGAGTTGGGAACGCATCGGCCAACTGTTTGATCCAGGAATTGGTCGGGATGTGGTAGATTATTTAATCACACAATTGCCCCAATGTCCAGTGATTCTCCATACCTCCAATAGTGATGCTGAAATTGGGATGGAAATGGCGCTGAAGGAGGCAAAGTGGCACTGTGAACGGGTCATCCCTTGCCCATCTTTGGATGCCATGGACTCTTGGGACTGGATTGATTCAGATTGGGCCGATACCCTGAAACGATTAATCCAATCTAGGGGTAAAAATAGCCCAAATTCTATCGAGGAGCGCATCCTTGAGCAGCCCGAACAACGAGCCCCTCATACCGCGCCTGCATCACGGATGATTATTGTTTTAGATGACACCCCGGAATCAGCACAATTAATCAGCGATCGCCTGAGTGAGGTGTTTCCCGGTTGGTCCGCTGGATTTTTTAAGAATTCTATAGAATTAATGGCCTGGATTTCGCGAAATACTCCCCAATTTAATCGCCTAAGCCGCGCCAAATATATTGTAATTTTAGAGAATAAAAAACAGCGAATTGACCGGATGCGCCATCACCTGGGACAGATGTTTCCAGACGAATCTTTGGTATTTTTTGATAATGCTCCTGAGATTGTATCCTGGCTAAAAATCCATTTACAAAAATGCTTGTTAATTAGCTTGGAGTATAACTTAGGACCGAATTGGACCGGGTACGAAAAAGCTTTTGATCCAGGGAATGGACGAGAGGTTGTAGATTATTTAGCCACCCAAAAGCCTCAATGCCCCTTAATTTTTCATACCTCTAATAAAGAGGCGGAAATTGGGATGGAAATGGGATTAATAGAAAGCCATTGGATTTTTGAGCGAGTGATGACATCCAAGGATTTAAAATGGATAGAAAAAACATGGTTGCCTCTGGTTAATTTACTGTTAAACCCAATTAGTCATACCCAACTGAGTGAATCCGATATTCCCTCCACTCATGCCCGCTGGGAGTTATTTAATCATTTTGCTTTAACCTTCAATGGCTATAAATCCTGGGAATCGGTAGAAGAATGCGTGGAAATTGGCGATCGCTGTGCAAAAGATTACCAAAGAAAGCATATTCTACCGCAGTCATTCCAGGAACTTCGCACCGCCTTATTGATAGCTAGAAATCGCTGGCGACGGTGTAATATGGAACCCGATGATGAAGGGATGAGTTACATTCAGGCGATCGCTCAACGCCTCCGTGACAAAGTGCGTGCCCAGCATCAGGAGTGAGTGGGAACCAAACCCGAGAATTTTGCCCAGGTTGGAGAATCAACTCCGGGGATTTGCAACAGACTTAAACCTTGAATTGCCCAGTTTTGTTATCCCCAGCAGGACTTACACAGATTTTGAGAAAGCCACCCTAAACGTAGAGGCATCAGGAGCGAATCGCCTCGACATTTAGGGTTTGACGTTAAAGATTGCGTCAGTCCCGGTCCAGTCAAGGGTCCCTCGATGAATCGCTCCGGGATTTCCGAAAATTTCTTAAACTGGGGATAGGCGGAAGACTGCCAATCTTAAGATTTGGTTAAAAAAGCAGCCCTTTCGAGGGTCTAGCTCCACAATGGAAGGTTATAGGGAATTATGGCGTCCCCATCTAAAGTAAAAGCATATCTTGCTCATTGGCTGCAATTAGGCAAAACTGTCTTGATGAAAAACGGAGGGCTAGACCGCAAGCCGAAAGAAACCATTGCAGGCGAGTCCTACAGTCCGGAGTTTGAACAATTATGGTTCGAGGTACAAGCGCCAGAGTCAGGGCATTGTTATCTAGCGGGAACCGAGGAAACCGTCGCCGAGCTCATGACCTCCGAATGGGAAATTGTGGATTGCCCTCGATGTTCCATGCCTCACCCCCTAAGAACGAGAGGAATGCCCCCCATGTCCTGTCCTTGTAACGACCTCCCGAACTGGCCGAATCAGGACATCCCTGCACCCCGATCGCCCCTGAGCAACCGGAACGAACTCCAAACCATTCGCGATCGCCTCGCTCACATGGCACTGCGAGCAGATTTGTATGCCTCCACCATTGGCACCCAACCGGCGGATTATCCGCCACCGGATCAAGCTCTAGCCTGGTTACGCCATCAGAACGAGTTAATCTTAAACTCTGCCGGAGAAGGGATTTGCGGATTGGATGAGCAGATGAAACTCACCTTTTTAAATCCTGCTGCCGAGAGAATGTTGGGTTATGGACCCGCAGAGGCGATCGGTCATCCGGTCCAACTCCTGTTAAGAACGAACCACTGTCCGAAAACCGCTCATCCAGAGGGCGAATTTCCCATTCAAGAAACCCTCCAACAAGGCAGCGTCAAATTTATTACCGATGGCGTCTTTTGGCGCAAAGACGGCACCTGTTTTCCCGTGGAATATATCAGCGCCCCCCTGCGACAAAAAGGGGAAATTGTCGGGGTAGTTTTAACCTTCAAAGACATCACTGAGCGACTGGAAATGGAACGGATGAAAGATGAGTTTATCTCCATCGTCAGCCATGAACTTCGCACCCCACTCACCTCAATTCGCGGTTCCCTAGGACTCTTAGCCAGTGGAGTCCTGGCGAATAAACCGGAAAAATCCCAACGAATGCTCACCATTGCCTTAGAAAACTCAGACCGCCTCTTGCGTCTGCTCAACGATATTCTGGATATGGAACGCATGGCCTCGGGAAAAGTGGCGATCGTCAAACAGCCTTGTTCTGCGGGAGAACTCATGGAACGCGGGGTCGATTCCATCCAAGCCCTCGCTGAAGAGGCATCGGTTTCCATTGTAGTTGAGCCTGCCCAGGTCGTCTTATGGGCTGATGCCGATCGCCTGATCCAGGTCTTTACCAATCTCCTGAGCAATGCTATCAAATTTTCCCCTCCAGGCTCCACCGTCTGGCTAACGACATCCCTGCAATCCACCCATATCCTCTTCCAAGTCAAAGATTGTGGACGCGGCATTCCCCCGGAACGGTTAGAAAAGATTTTCGAGCGCTTTCAACAGGTGGATAGTTCCGACTCCCGTGCTCATGGAGGGACCGGCTTAGGTCTAGCCATTTGTGAAAAAATTGTCCAACAGCATGGCGGGCGGATTTGGGCCGAAAGTACCCTGGGTCAAGGGAGTACCTTTTCATTTACCATCCAGCTACCCGCACCTACCCCTCAGACTGATGTTTAAGGCGATCGCCACAAGAAAAAAGCCCCCAAACCTTTGCTCAGTGGCCTAGGTTCAGGTGCTTTTAGATTAGTTTTGTGTTTGCGTTTGCGTGATTGGCAGTCCAAGCTGCTGGGTCAAAATGACCCGTGAATCCCTCTTCAAGTTCCAGAAGGACTCCCACGAGCTCAAGGGAAAAAACGACTCCAAAAGAGGGAAGTATCAACCCCTGGGACTAGGGTGAAACTGATTAGGCTTGTTTGTTCAAAAAGTTTTGGATCTGTGCGATCGCCACTTTACCCACATTGAACAGCGCCCAACTTCCAGCACCAATGATGGGTAACAGAACAATAAGTACGCGCCAGTCAAAATCCATAGTGAATTCCCCTTTTCTTTAAATTCTTAACTTATTTTCCGAGTTCTACTGACATTTTGCAATCAATTGGCTCAGTTGAACAACCCTTTGGACAGATATCGGCTCAAATTAACCCCGGAAACCCTCAGAACCCTGAAAACTCCAGGCTGGGCTGGGCTCCATAGAGGTTAGAAACCGGGTTTCTTTACAGAAATGCTGATAATTAGCCACAAATTCGCGCAGAAACCCGGTTTCTTGTCCTGCCGCCACAGCAGAGGTCAGAAACCGGGTTTCTTGACAAAAATGCTGATAATCAGCCACAAATTCGGCCAGAAACCCGGTTTCTTGTCCTTAACGGTACTAGGCTCCTAGGAATCCGCCACCTTAAAGCCCAGATCCGTCCCCTTACCCGCATGAACCAACGCCAACTTCTCATAGCGCCTTGCGTGTTCAATCAATTCAGCCGCTTCCGCTTCCGATACAGTACGCAGGGGTTTAGCCGGAATGCCCACCACCAGGGTATAGGGTGGAACATCCTTCGTAACCACGGCCCCAGCCCCGATCGTACTCCCAGTCCCCACTCGCACCCCATCCATCACCACCGCACCAATCCCCACCAAACAGCCCCGTTCAATATAGGCCCCATGCACCACCGCCCGATGGCCCACCGTCACGAACTCTTCTAAAACCGTCAGTTTTCCGGGGTCTCCATGTAAAACCGCCCCATCTTGAATATTGCTACTCGCGCCAATGATAATTTTTTCCACATCAGCGCGCACCACCGCACCGTACCAGATACTCGCCCCGGGACCCACCTCCACCCATCCCATCACCGTCGCATTCGGAGCAACAAAAGCCGCAGCAGACAGATCCGGCACCGGCCAAAAATTCGAGGAAACCCGGAGAGGTTGATTGAGATTTGTCACAATTGAGCTTGCCTTATTTAAGGAATCGCCATAAATTGTAAGCAATACCCAGGTCTCCCTAGCTATAATAAAGCCAAAATCCCTGGCGCACCTAATCCAAGCAAGTTGGCCCCCAATAGCATGATCAATTTAGCTTCGCAGTATCCTATCTTCGGCCCAGAGATTCAGTGTCCCCATTGTCGTCAGACAATCCCGGCACTGACTCTGACGGATACTTATTTGTGTCAGCGTCATGGGGCATTTGAGGCTAACCCGAACACCGGGGAACTGATTCACCTCCAGTCTGGACGGCATTGGCGGCAGTGGAATCAAGAGTGGTATCGGCAACATACCCATCCCGATGGGATTCGCTTTGAAATCCATGAAGCCCTCGATCGCCTCTACACCCAAGGGTATCGGGCAACTCAAGTGATTATTGCCCAACGCTATCAAAACCTAATTGGCTCCTACCTCGAACGCAGTTCTCCTTGGCGGGGTCAGCCGGATTCAGCAAAACTTCGACTCTATGGGTTACCCGTGGAATTCAGTCCCGAGGCAGCGGTGGAACCCTGTTGGGAAGTGATTAATTTTGAGCTGGAAAAAGAACCAGGGGTTCCCATCCGCTATCCTTATTTCCGATTGTTTGAGTAATTCCATCTAAGGCAGGGAAGATGCACCACGTTTCGATCCGGACTGCGAATATTCATCGGGCGATCGCCTTTTATTCCCTCCTTGGATTTACCGTTTGCGAACGCTTTACCGCAGGCATTACCCTCGCCTGTTGGATGGAAGGTTTAAATGGACGCATTGAACTGATTCAAATTCCCGAACCCCGTCCCGCCGCCGATGCCTTTGGAGATGAGCATTACACCGGCTATTATCATCTATCCTTTGACCTGACCGACTCCACCCCCGATCTACCCAGTTGGTTAGAACAGTTACAACAGCAGGTTTTGGACGCCACCGAGTCCAACCCAGATTTATCCCCCTTGAAGGTATTGCTAGAACCCACGCAACAACAAATCGGCGATCGCCTCTACGAAGTCGCTTTCATTGCCGATACCGATGGACTCCCGTTGGAGTTTATCCGAGTTTTAAAATCTTAAATACGGCAGATGGGGGAGATGGGGAGGATGGGGGAGATGTTCGTAGTAACGACTTCAGTCGTTGCTCTTGTGTTATGGCGTGAGCCATAACACGAGCAATCCCAGGGTCTAACCCCTGTCTGCTTGTAGACTGGAGACAGAGCCTGAGATGGGCGTTACTAGGCTTGAACCAAGTAACGCGGAAACGACTGAAGTCGTTACTACGAACGAAGAGAACGACTGAAGTCGTTACTACGAACGAAGAGAACGACTGAAGTCGTTACTACAAACGAAGAGAACGACTGAAGTCGGGACGTTGAACATCTCCCCACCCATTCCCCCGGGATGATACATTCGGGAAGGAAACCTTCGCAATTTTCCTCAAAACTTATGACTGTCCTCCCCATCCTGCGATCGCCTTTAAAACTATTCCCAAGTCTATTCTTGCCAACGCTGTTCTCCCTAATGCTCACTCTGACCCTCGGATTCGGTTGGTTCGGGTCCCCAGTTCTGGCGGATCCCATTCCTACCGCGACTCTGGCAGCTCAATCTGTGACTGAAATTAAAGTCAGTTTAGGCAATCAGGCAAATGAGCTAAAGTTTTTTCCCGATCGCCTCGACTTTGTGGCCGGAAAGCAATATAAATTAGTCCTAGACAACCCCAGTCCTCAAAAACATTATTTCACGGCTAAAGATTTTGCCGATGCCAGTTATTCGAGCAAAGTTGAAGCGGGAAAGGTGGAAATTAAAGGGGCGATTCACGAACTTGAACTCAAACCCACCGCTGAGGCGGAATGGATCTTAACTCCGATGAAACCCGGAACTTATCAGTTGCGCTGCACCATTCCCGGTCATACGGAAGCGGGGATGACGGGGACGATTACCATCTCTGCGGGACCGAGATCGGTATAAAGGACTAGAACAGGTAGAGGGTCTGGAGTGACCCTTTACCCTAGAACCTTCTGGGGAATTGCTGAATAATCTGTTAACTTAGATAAAGATTCCTAGATGCATCAGGGCGATCGCCGACTGGCGCAACGCTTCCTCTTATTTATTGATGTCCATATCCTAGTTAGTTATCCCATAGATGAACATTCTTTCTAATCTACTGCCTCAGCCTGTCGGTCAATCGCGTCCCAAAAAACAGCAACGCCGGGGGATTGAGCTCAAGTCGCAGCGTGAAATCGATATCATGCGTCAAGCCTCAAAAATTGTTGCTACGGTTCTCAAAGAAATTTCCGAAACCGTGCAACCAGGAATGACCACCGCTGATTTGGATGCTTATGCGGAAAAACGCATCCGGGAAATGGGGGCGACTCCGAGTTTTAAGGGGTATCATGGATTTCCCGCTTCGATTTGCGCCAGCGTTAATCAAGAAGTGGTGCATGGAATTCCCAATAAAAAGAAGGTCCTCTGTCTCGGGGATGTCCTCAAGGTGGATACCGGCGCTTATTTTGAGGGATTTCATGGGGATTCTTGCATTACGATCGCTGTAGGAGGGGAAACCTCTCCAGAAGCAGCACACTTGATTCGGGCAGCAGAAGAGTCGCTTTATAAGGGCATTGAACAAGTCAAGGCGGGTAATTATCTGCTGGATATTGCCGGGGCGATCGAGGATTGCGTGAAGGCGAATGGGTTTAGTGTGGTGGAAGATTTCACGGGTCATGGTGTGGGTCGAAATCTTCATGAAGAACCCTCGGTGTTTAATTTCCGGACTCGGGAGATGCCGAATGTCAAATTGCGTGCGGGGATGACTTTGGCGATCGAGCCAATTGTGAATCAGGGTTCACGCCACACGAAGATTTTATCGGATAAATGGACAGCGGTGACGGTGGATAATTCCTTGTCTGCTCAGTTCGAGCATACGGTCTTGGTAACTGAACAGGGTTATGAAATTTTAACCGATCGCACCAAGGTATAGTTTGTCGGTAAAACCTGCCTCCTCCACTCGGATGGAGGCTATTTTTTTGGGGCGATCGCGCCGTACCCTGTGGGGTGACACTGCGAAAGAGGCTTTTTTACACCCTCCTACTTACCCCAAATGCGGGACCCGAAACCGGGTTTTTGGCCTAAATTCGGTGTAGATCCAGCCAACATTTTGTCAAAAAACCCGGTTTGTTTGACCGTTACTGAGCCCGGGTCCTAGATTGATCCAATCCTTCAAGAATGGGGGATCACTTGTTCACTGGGCCGATCGCCTTTTGGGGGGTTTCTGGTTCGACCCTAAAGCATTGGTACCGGATTAAATCCCCGGGATAGAAAATTGGGTTTTTAGCCCTCCGACAGTTGCTTCTGGTTTCAAATTATGGTTCAAAAACCCGGTAGTCTTCCTTATTCTGTATCCCCAGACTTCGGTGACCACATTCGCGGTTAATCTTTCACTCTCTTCAAACCCATCTCAAGATTTACGAGATTGTAAATACAGCTACGGCCTTGAAAAATTTTATCGAGTAGGATATAGTAGGATGACTTCTGTCTTCAAAAAAATTTAAGCTTTCCCGGGAAACCAAACCAATGGGAAAGTGATATAATCCGTTAAATGAAAGGCGATCGCTGAGTTCGTTCAAACCGAGCTTCAGCATCTTAGAGTATAGCATCTCGCTCAATTCAATAATAGGGTGTATGGGGGAAAAGCGATTGTGCAAGCTAAACTGCTAGGAAACTGGAACTGGGGCATCCGATGGGCGCAGATGGTGAGGCGCGAACTGTTGGTGAATTGGTTATTCATCAAAAGTGAGATATGGGTCGGAGTTGTCCCCGGATTGATTTTTCTATGTGTTGCCTGGAATTCGCAAGAATTGCCAGCAGGAGAATTCCTGCCGGTGTTAGCCGGGGGAGCACTCTATTTCTCGTTATATACTTATACGTTTTGTGTGGCAACCCAAATGATGGGGGTGGTGGGCGATCGCATTAACCAACGCGATCGCCCCCTGTGCCGGGGACTGATTTCCTATCAGGGAGCCAAGCGGCGCTGGATTGCCAGCATGGTAGGGTTTTCCGTGGTGGGATGGCAGTTGGGAGTGTTTGAATGGACTCTGCTCTGGCAACTCTGTATCATTTTACTCACATTTGGGCGCTTGGGTTTAGAATGGCCCACAAAGCACTTCTTTTTAGGACTCGGAGCGATCGCTCAAATGGCAGCAGCATGGCAGGCAGTCGCCTCAATTAACCTGGTTCAAGGGACTTGGATCTTATTGGTGGCGATTCTTTGTAGCGCCGTTGTTGGCATTCAAGACCTGAGTGATCTGGAGGGAGATGTGGCAACGGGGGTGAATACATTTCCCGTAACCTTTGGCAATGTAGGCAGCCGATTTATCCTGGGTATCGGCTTTGTGCTGTTGCCTTTAGCCATTCATGTGGGACTGTTGATGCCATCGGGTTTTAACAACCATTTACTGCCCTGGGCGATCGCCCAAGCCCTCGCCAGTTGGGGCGTAGCGGTGCGGGTGATCCTCTACCGATCGCCCAGTGCCGACCGCGATACCTACTTACTGGCTTTAGCTTGGTATTACATCGTTTTAGGGAGTGCAAGCGCTGCATTTTAGTCAGATTCAACGCTCATTCACCTCAAAAATCATCCAGAGCGATCGCCAATTATCGGCGATCATTTTTTTGCCCTATTTTCTATTGGGGAAGCGTGATGTTTGCCCAATAGAAAATAGGGCCATTTTTTGGCCGTTATTGAACGACAATTCCCCGAAATCACAATCCGGTCTGATTTCTTCTAAATTCCCGGAAATGTTGATAAATTAACCCACCCTTGTAGAGTTCCTGAAGATCCCCGATAAAAACCCAAATTGGCATCCTCCGTTCAAGAGGCGATCGCCAACAGTGACGATTGATAAAGTGTCTACTTCAATGCACACCAAGCGCAATCCAGGTTGTAAGGTAAACCATGAGCACGCTTGGCAACAATCAAAGCTAAATTGGGTAGGTTGCATCAACGACCCCACGGCGAAGGAGTGCTCGATGACAAGATAGAGAAGAAGAAGGCGATCGCAAGAGAAGCAACCATGAATAAACAGGATTTAGCATTTACACCGGCTTTGGAACAAGCGCAGCTGATTCGGAACAAAGAACTCTCGCCTTTAGAACTGACCCAGCTTTATTTAGACCGCATCGAAACCTTAGATCCCAAGCTGGGCAGCTATTTTACCGTTACCGCTGAATTAGCTTTAGCCGATGCCAAAGCCAAAACGGAACAACTCGCCACAACCGACCCGGATACCCTGCCCCCATTCTTTGGCATCCCTATTTCCATCAAAGACCTCACCGCCGTAGCAGATATCCCCTGTAGCTATGGCGTTGCAGCCCTGCGGGACAAATTACCCAGTCACGATCGCGCTGTAGTGACCCGCATCAAACAAGGGGGATTTGTCCTCTTAGGGAAAACCGCTACATCCCAATTAGGCAGTCTTCCCTTCACCGAACCGGCAGGATTTCCACCGGCGCGCAATCCTTGGAATTTAGACTATACCCCAGGGGGGTCCAGTGGAGGAGCCTCCGCCGCCCTCAGTGCGGGATTATGTGCGATCGCCCAGGCATCCGATGGTGGGGGTTCCCTCCGGGGTCCCGCTGCTTGCTGTGGGTTAGTCGGCATCAAACCCGCCAGAGGTCGAGTTTCCCTAGCGCCCCTAGGAGATTGCGTCAATGGATTACTAACTCATGGCGCGCTCACCCGCACCGTTGCCGATGCCGCTGCCATGCTGGACCTGATTTCCGGCTATGTTCCCGGAGACCCTTACTGGCTTCCCGACCCTGACCCGTCTTTTCTGGCTCATGCCACAACCAAAACCGTCAAACCCTTGCGAATCGGCTTTGCCACCAAGCTTGACCCGATTGGAGAAGCGGCCCCCGAATGTCAGCAAGCGGTCCTAGACACGGTGCAACGCCTGGAAGAAATGGGACACGCGATCGAACAAATTTCCCTAGATTTAACCGATTTACTCCAACCCCTGACCGCCATTTGGGTGAGTGGAGTGTCCTTTTCCGGGATGCCTAGAGAGATTCTGCAACCGATCAACCAGTGGTTTTTAGAACGCGGACAGCAGATAACAAGCGGTCAATACTTGCAAGCCGTCGCCCAGATGCAGATGTTTTGTCGGCGGATTGTCGCTTCCTTGGAGCAATATGACGCCTTGGTATTGCCGGTGTTTATGAGTCCAACCATTCGAGTTGGGGAATGGGCGAATCTCAGTCCCGAAGAGATTTTGCACAAGAGTTTTGAATGGGTGGCTCCCTGTCCCTTGTTTAATGCCACAGGTCAACCGGCGATCGCAATTCCCGCCGGATTTTCCTCCGGTTTACCCGTAGGGGTCCAGCTTGTAGGCCGTCCAGCAGGAGAAGCCCCCCTCTTTACCTTAGCCGCTCAACTGGAAGCCGCTCACCCCTGGATTCAGTACCGCCCCCCCATCGCCTAGGATGTCGGGACCCGGAGCAAAAACAGGGCAAGAAACCCGGTTTCTTGCCGCTAAAAAAACTCCCTCGTGAATTGGAGAGAGTTTAAACTACAGGTTGAGCTTAAAAATTAATTGACAGGAATCGTAGAACCCGACTCATTGCTCGGTTCTGCTGACTGAGGCTCTGGAGTCAATTCTGCGGGAGCTTCCGGTTCTGGGGCCTGCTGGCTTTCTACCGGAGGCGTGGCGGGTTCGGCTGACTCCGCAGGTGCTGCCGGAGTAGAGTCTGAGTTAGTTTCCGGGAGGTTGATGTTGATATTCGAGGGGGCCGCAGGCTCAGGTGCCGGTTGTTCTGCGGGAGCCTCTTGGGTTTGAGAGTTGGGGACCGTGATATTGATATTCGGGGCCGGTTGAGCAGGCGCGGGTTCAGCAGGGGGTTGTTCTTGCTCCCCGGAAGTCTCTTGGGGGACTGGAATCACTCGTTCAATTAGAGTCCGTTCTCGCTCAATCGTGCGGGTGGGTGCGGGTTCGGCTTCCGTCTGTTGAGGGGCGGGCGCAGTCGCTGGAGTAGAAGCGCCATCGCGTTGGGTCAGATAGTACAGAGTCCCTGCCCCTAATGCCACTAAGGAGGCCAGGATAATACCTAAGAATAAGCCTCGGGCCGCATTGTCATTATCGCGATCGCGCAGTTGATTTTCTCGAACGTTTTCCACGACGCGACCTTGCACATAACCTTCGTTATAACCGGCATTTTCTGCACGGTTGACTCGGGCAGCACTCGGACTGGCCGGGGGTACGCTAACTTGACCATGCCCTTGAGGTGTGCTATTCACCTCGGAAGGGGTTTGAGGAGAGGATTTGCGTTCGTTAGATTTCATAATCGGTTCTATCAAAAGTATTCAACAAATGGGGGTAGGGAACGTTGGCAGTTTGAGACTGGAAATAACCGGGTTATTGGTTTAGGCTTTTAAAAATTTCCAACTGAGTTGAAAACAAAGGGTCTACCCGGGTTTATTTTCGAGTTCATCCCTGCTTTGGGTTGGACAATCCACGAGGTCAAAACGCTCTTTCAATCAAAAAGTTTTTCCCTGAATGGTTGCTGGTTCAACGGTTTCACAATTGCTGTACACCCCTTCCTAAAAAAAAATAGTTTAATAATGAGGGTTCGAGAGTCTGACCGGGGTTAAATCCCGTCAGACGGAAAGGCGATTGTTTTGCGAATGAATCTAAAGGATTCGAGGGCGCAAAATGGCTTTTGTTCGGGTCATCCTCGGGCCGATCGCCTTTTAAAATAAGAGGGCTTGGCACAGGGGACGGGAGTTTACCCCAATGTCCCATCGAGTCTGGCCTTGCACCCTAGAGAATTTGTAGAAACTCTAGGTGCATGGGAGTCCTGATTGGTTCAGGATTCACCCTTGCTATAATTTCTACTGTACTGGATTAAAATATAGTTCGGCTCCCCCCTAGGAGGGATTTTAAACCCTTGTAATTGTGTAGAGGGATCGGTAATAATCCAATTGATTAAATGAAAATATTAAAGTGTTATTTTTGGATAAGTTTTTGGGGAACAAGCTGAGGGAAAATGAGTCTAAGCTCCGTTCTGATCGGGAGTTTAAAATTTAGTTGAGGATTGTCCCAGCTAAAGCGAATATCAGGGTTTTTATTCCCTCGGAACGAGGGGTTTTATAAGAGAAAAGGTTAGCGATCGCCCCGGGGGGGAGAACAATCCGGACTGGGCATCGGCTCACCGGCGATCGGCTCTAGTTAAGGGTTTGCCGGGGCAAGTGAAGAGAACCCCTGGATTTAAAGCCTACTCCCACGGGCGATCGCAACTCACAGATCGCCTAGAGCAACCCTATCTCCCCCTCCCACCCCCCGCTTCAAGGAATAAAATTCCAGCCCTCCCAAATAGGTCCCTAATTTTCTCAAACCGAGAGAAAATGTGGTATAATCCTGTTGTGTGAGCCTCAAAGAACAGTGCTGTCCTTTCACTCTAAAGACACAGATGCTTAAAACGACCTTAATTACAGGCTCGATTCTCCTGGGGTTTCTGTATATCGGATTTGGAGATCAATTGACCTTTCTGCCCAAAGAAATGCAGACAACGAGCCTCCAAACTCGCACCAGCCTCACGAAATTTGGCACCGGACTCATCCCGAAGTGGGTTTCTAACACTAAAGAGAAACCCGATGCGTTTGAGCGAACGGAACAACAACTCCAGCAAGAACAAAAGGCTCCGTGATGGAATCCCAGGCATTCCCAACCCTTTGCCCATTCCATTGCACCAAAGACGCGCCCTAGAGCGCGTCTTTGGTTTTTCTACTACGACTGTAGCGGTAGCGGCTTATTTTTTCTTGAGCCAGCTAAACATCGCCCGCAAATCTTTTCCGACTTCCTCAATGGGATGTTCGGCTTCTTGTCGGCGCATGGCGGTAAATCCAGCCTTACCGGATTGATTCTCTAACACGAATTCCCGAGCAAATTGTCCCGTTTGAATTTCCTTGAGAATTTTCCGCATTTCGGCGCGGGTGGTATCGGTGACGATCCGAGGACCGCGCGTGTAGTCTCCATATTCGGCGGTATTGGAGATACTGTCGCGCATGGTGGCGAGTCCACCTTCTACAATCAAGTCAACAATCAGTTTGACTTCATGCAGACATTCAAAATAAGCCAATTCGGGCTGATATCCAGCTTCCACCAAGGTTTCAAACCCGGCTTTAATTAAGGCACTTAGGCCCCCACAGAGCACGGCTTGTTCACCAAACAGGTCCGTTTCGGTTTCTTCGCGGAACGTTGTTTCTAGGATACCGGCGCGGGTGCCGCCAATGCCTTTGGCATAAGCCATTGCGCGATCGCGCGCTTGACCCGTAGCATCTTGATACACCGCAAATAATGCCGGAACCCCTTCTCCCTGTTCATAAGTCCGACGGACCAAATGTCCCGGTCCTTTCGGTGCCACCATCACCACATCCACATCATCCGGCGGGACCACTTGTCCGAAGTGAATGTTAAAACCGTGAGCAAAACACAGTACATTGCCTGCGCTGAGATTCGGCTCAATTTCATGTTTATAAACCGACTTTTGGACCTCATCCGGCAACAAAATCATAATCCAATCAGCAGCTTTCGCGGCGTCAGCAACGCTATGGACGGTCAATCCGGCGTCTTTTGCTTTGGTGGCTGATTTGCTGCCCGGATACAGCCCGACAATGACGTTCATGCCACTATCTTTCAGGTTGAGGGCGTGGGCGTGACCTTGAGAGCCGTAACCAATAATTGCAATGGTTTTTCCGGCTAATAGGTCCAAATTTGCGTCTTCGTCGTAGTACATCCGGGCCATAACAGACGTCTCCTTCCAGCAAGCTTCGTAAATATTGCAAACTTCGTATTGTATCAGATAAGGGGAAGGATTCCAAGGTTCTGTTTCGTTTTTCAACGGCAATTGTAGGGTGGGCACTGCCCACCGCAACTCATGTGGGCAGTGCCCACCCTACAATTGCTGGGGGATTGGGTTCTATTTCATTGCGGCGGCTTAAGGTTACCCTAGAAATCGTAGGCTCGATATCTTGTCCCAGGAAGGATAGAACCGAATGGATGAAGTGGTAAAAAAGGTGGCCGCTTTGGGACTGCCTGGAATCATTCTGGCGATCGCAATGGCAACGACTGGGTTAACAGGTTCAGCGGCGATCGCTGCTGCCTTAGCCATGTTGGGGGGTCCAGCAGGAGTCCTTGGCGGCATCGGCGTTTTGGGGATCACCGGGTTAATTGCGGAATATCTGACCCGGGAAAGTCTTGAACAATTACTCACCGATGTCTATCGGGTGCGGGCTCGTACCGAACGCACCCAGGTGGTTTTAGGGGAGTTGGAGTGGTTACCGATTTCTGAGGAGTTGAAATCTCGTCTGGAATGGGAAGTTCGACAAGTAGGCAACCAACAAGCGAATTTTGCCACCTCGATTGGACCCGTGACTCAGGAGGCGATCGCCCTTTTAGATCAGGTTAAGGGCATTAACTATGCTTCAGACGGTGACTTGAAAAATTCTCGTCCGATATTTGTCCTCCGGGATGGGACGGTGCTCCGCACCTGGAAAAATTGGTTAGGAATTGACCATATTTTCCTCGCGGATACCCAGGGGAATATTATTTATGGGGGATTTGTCAATTGGGTGGATAGCGACTCCCTGAATGAGGCGATCGCCCGGATTCGCACAGACTTTTCTTAAAATCCGAACTCTGAACAGATGCGATAAACTAGCTAAAACTGAAGCCAGTGGTGTGTGTTGTGACTCAAAACCGAGTAAACTTCAACAACCGAAAACCCCCGATGCCACCGGGTACCTTGTCGGCACTGAATTATTATGCCTTGCTGGGCCTTTCCAAGGGGGCAACGGTGCCGGAAATTCGGCGCGCTTATCGGGAACTGAGCAAGCGCTATCATCCCGATACCTCCTCTCTTCCCCAGGAGGAAGCGCGGGAAAAGTTTCAACAGATTAAGGATGCCTACAAGACTCTGAGTAATGACCGAGAACGACATCTCTATGATGTGAAATTGAGACTAGAGCGGGACGGAATGGGGGGAAATGGGGTATCATTACCCCCGCACTGGAAACGCACCCCTGACGCTGCTTATGGGCGGTCTGTAGGGACGGGTCGAGAGCCGTCTGAGCGTCCTTTGTCCGGTGGGGAGTTGTTTGTGCTGTTGATTCTGGGGATCACGTTGATCGGTTGTTTGTTGCTGGCGATCGCGATCGGGTTAACGCGAGAAAATGTGCCCTTACCCTACTTATAAACTTATTTGAGCAAGGCTAAATTTCATGACTTTACCTTCATCGGATACCCCGCTTTATAACCATGCGCTTCCGGCGATCGAGCAATGGTTAGAGGACCAGGGATGCGAACAAGACCGAACGGAACTGCACTGCTGGCGAGTAGAACGCCCGAGTTGGAATGCAGAACTCGTCCTGGATGTGGATCACGTCAGTGTCCGTTACACCCATGCTGAAGGTGGGGTGCAAGATATTCAACGCTCCTTCAAATATTCCCTCAGTCGGCGAGATATTGAAGAAGCGATTTTTAGTGGACCCTAGGGGATTGGGGTCGTTGGTTAACGGCGGAGAATGGGGGAGGGTTAGACTTTGCCGAAACGTCGTTCTCGTTTTTGATAGGAACGGAGGGCGTAATGGAATTCTTCGCGGTTAAAATCTGGCCAGAGGGTTTCGGTGACATAGAGTTCCGAATAGGCGACTTGCCAGAGGAGAAAATTGCTGAGGCGCATTTCGCCACTGGTGCGGATCAATAAATCGGGGTCCCCGACTTCGGAGGTGTAGAGATGGCGTTCAAATAACGCCTCATCGATTTGTTCGGGTTGGATTAAACCTTGCTGCACCTGTTCGGCGATCGCCCGACAAGCTTGGACGATTTCCTGACGACCCCCGTAATTGGTGGCGATCGTAAAGTGAATCCCCTTATTATTGCGAGTATTTTCCACCGATCGCCCGATTTCTTCTTGGAGGGATTTCGGCAAAGAGTCTAAGTTTCCCACAAAGTTAATCCGGACATTTTCCTCCATCATCTCCTGGAGTTCTTGGCGCAGGACCCGCTCAAACAGGGTCATCAAAAAATTGACTTCCTCTAAGGGACGCCCCCAATTTTCACTAGAAAACGCATAAACCGTGAGGGCCTGAATTCCCCAATCGCGACAGCAGCGCAGGAGGTCCTTGAGGGTATCGACTCCCCGCCGATGCCCCATAAACCGGGGCATTCCATGAAGCTTCGCCCATCGACCATTTCCATCCATGATCACTGCTACGTGCTTGGGGAGTCTCTCTGCGTCGAGGTCAGCAGGCAACTGTTGTAAAGCTGATGGCTTGGTAATCATTTTTTCTCCCGTGAAGCCGATGATGGAAGACGGAGCAAGCGTAGCACGAGTCCGACTGCTTTTGATAGTAACTGACGGCCTAAATTTCGCAAATCTGGAGCAACGGGTTCCCGTTCGACGGTTTGTGAAAATCGGGCTTGTAGTAGTTCCTTGAGTTTACTACTGGTTAACGGTCGATTCAGGGTGCCTTTTTCTGCCAAAGAGATCGACCCGGTTTCCTCGGAAACCACGACGCAAACGCAGTTTTCGACTCGTTCTGTAATCCCCATTGCGGCCCGATGGCGGGTTCCTAACTGTCGCGAAGCGGTGCGATCGGACAAGGGGAGAATCACCCCGGCGGCCATAATTCGCGAGGCGCGAATTAATAGCGCCCCATCATGCAACAGGGTACTGGTCTGAAAAATGGTCTGCAAGAGTTCTTTAGAAACTTCGGCATTGATTTTTACTCCCGGAACGGAAAAATCCCGTTCGTCGATGGGACCGCTGGTTTCTAAAATCATCAAAGCGCCGGTGCGGTTTTGGGAGAGTTCCTTGACGGCATCGACGATTTCATCAATGACGCTATCGGGTTTAGGAATAATCTGGCGGTAGGGTTGAAACAGTTGCCGGATTTCGCCTTTACCCAGTTGTTCGAGAAATCGGCGGAATTCCGACTGAAGAATTACCGCCATTGCCACGGCCGAACCGATCACTAAGTTATTGAGAACAAAACTCAACAAATTGAGTTGAAGGCGGCTACTGATTGCGGCTGCGACCATCAGAATGATAAACCCGCGAACGATCCACAGGGTGCGGCGCTCCCCAATGATGACGAGCACCATATAGGTCAGGGCCAAAACCAAGAGGATATCCAGGGGAGTTTTAATCCAGGTTGTCCAAATTTGGACCAAGTGAAGCACCAAGGACTGAGTCCAGTTCGGGTCGATCGACAATTGCTCCCACAAATATCCCATCGGATCTCGATTAACCTTGCGCTTCTACATGACGAGATTGATAGGCTGGCAACTTCGCCAGCCTCTTGCTTTTTCGTGGGTTTTAACCCACAGGTGGTTGATCCCAAGCGGTTGTCCACCCCATTGCGATCGCCCCAACACTAGAATCAGTGTTTAACCCGTTATATGGCTCAACTTCAGAAGTTTTAAGGGCTCACACCGCCGGTCCTGGGCCGAGATCAATGGCGATTAACTCAGATGAGCGAGTCTTTCAGGTAGGCGATCTTGTCGAATTAAATCTTCGTAAGTTTCCCGGGCCAGGATGATATTCGCAATGCCATCTTTGACTAATACGGCAGCGGGTCTGGGCACCCGATTATAATTCGAGGCCATGCTGTAATTGTAAGCACCTGTGGTCATGACGACTAGAATATCGCCGCTTTCCGTTTTAGGCAGACTGGCTTGATGAATTACGATGTCCCCCGATTCGCAATGCTTACCGGCTATGGTAACAGTTTCCGTCAGAGGTGCGGACATCCGATTGGCAACAACGGCTCGATAAACGGATTGATAGGTAATTGGACGGGGGTTATCGGACATCCCGCCATCGACGGAAAGATAGGTGCGGATTCCAGGGACCTGTTTTTGTGCGCCTACGGTGTAGGCGGTGACGCAAGCGGGCCCAATCAGCGATCGCCCGGGTTCACAGAGCAATTTCGGTAAAGCCACTTGTTGGGACTCGCAGGCTTCGGTAATGGCTTCGCTGACGCCTTTGACCCATTCCTCAATACTCGGTGGGTCGTCGGATTCCGTATAACGAATGCCTAATCCGCCTCCGACATTCAGTTCAGTCACCGGGAGTTGGTAGGCAGAGGCTTGTTTTAACCACTGTACCATCACACCTGCTAGGTCCCGATGGGGTTGCCGTTCAAAAATTTGGGAGCCAATATGGGCATGAAGTCCAATGCAGTTGAAAACGGGATGCTGTTGGACAAAGGCAAAGACTTCTTCGATTTGGTCGGGATCAAAGCCAAATTTACTGTCGAGGTGTCCGGTGCGGATATATTCATGGGTGTGACACTCGATCCCCGGGGTGAACCGCAACATGATCCGGATGGCGGACTGTCCAGTTTCTGTGGCGATCGCCACTAATTGATGCAAGTCTTGCCAGTTATCAGCAACGACGGTACAGCGACTGGCAACGGCAATTTGTAACTCTTCTTTAGATTTGTTGTTGCCATGCAGATAAATTTTTTCCGGGGGTAAACCGGCTTCTAGGGCCGTGTACAGTTCACCGCCACTGACGACATCAATGCCAAGGTTTTCTTGGCCGACGATCGCGCAGATTGCCAAGCAATTCCAGGCTTTCGATGCATACAAGACTTGAGACTGACCTTTATAGTACCGAGCAAAGAGGTCCCGATACTGTGTTGCCCCTTCTCTGAGGGTGTCTTCGTCCACAATATAAAGGGGGGAACCGAACTGCTCGACCAAGGTAACGACATCACAGCCGCCGATTTCTAGGCGATCGGCTTCGTTGACTCGGGCGGTGAGGGGGAGTAGTTCTTGGTTTGGCGATCGCGTCTCAGTGGCGCTACTGGATTGAGTTAGATACTGACGGCCTGTTTTTTGAACCGCCTGGGTTTGAATGGATACCATATTTAACAATTTGTATGAGGTTAGGTCGATCCGCGTAAGTGGCTTCGTTTTCCAGTGTACAATCGTCTCCTGTCCTTTCTCCAATCAACCTCGGCTGTTTTGTGCCTGATCTATTACTCAACCGACTCACCCCCGACCTGTTAGAGTCTGTCGTGGAACTCGATCAGCGTTCTTTGGGCGGAATGTGGAGCTTTGATGCCTATCAGCGCGAGTTCAACAGTCCTAACAGTGATTTGCTGGTGTTATCGGTTCCCTCAACACCGGACTCTGCTGATTCCCCAGACTCTCCTCCTGTTTCTCCTCTGGTGGGCATCGGTTGCCTCTGGTCGATTCTGGAGGAAGCTCATATTACGGTTCTGGCGATTCATCCCGATTATTGGCATCAGGGGTTCGGTCAGTCTCTGCTCTATGGACTGTTGGCTTGTGCTTGTCAGCGCGGACTGGAATGGGCCACCCTGGAAGTGCGTCGCTCTAATCAATCGGCTTTGTCCCTGTACCAAAAGTTTGGCTTTAGAGAGGTGGGTTTTCGCAAACGGTACTATAAAGACACGGACGAAGATGCTCTAATTTTTTGGCTCTCCGGTTTGCATAAACCCGAATTCACGGACAGTTTAGGGCAGTGGGAAGTCATGGTGCGCGATCGCCTCGGACAATCCGGCTGGTCTTTATCCGTCCATCTTTAGGATGATGATTTTTGGCTAGTTTTTGGTATAATGTTATCAGGTTTTCTGAAACGTTAAAAACCACTTTTAAAAGTTGGGGTTTCATGACGATCGCAATAGCAGACCCAGGGTCTGACTGTTGAATTTTTCATGGACGAGTTAAACAGGCTTCTTTCTTACCTTGTCTAGTAAAACCACCCTAAAATATCTCAGGGGGTATATATATGCCAAAACTACTGTCTACACTACTGACTTTCGCGGGAGTCAGTCTGAGTCTGACCGCGATGGGACCGGCAACGGCAATGAATTCTGAACCGTTCATTGCACAGGGTCCTGAAACAACGTCCGAGTCTACTGAGACGATGGCGCAAACGGATATGGGCGATCGGGCTGATTTAGAACGCGGGATTAGTGATTTTGACTGGGATCTCCCCAATCAAAACCCGCAGACTGAATTCGGTACGCCTCTGCTCCTTCCCATCCGCCTCACTGCTCCTTCCCAGGAAAACGACGGTGATGGGTTAGCGGTTAAAATCGATTTCACTCGGTTAGATCGGTTGGAACAGGTCGAGGGCCAACAGTGATTGATTTGAGATTAAAGGGGAGGGTGGCAGTCGCTACCCTCCCCTTTCTCATGGCGTCATTCCTAATTAAACCGTCACCCCTTCTGTAATCCTTTGGGAACAGAGTCTTTTTAAATCATCCACTAAAATTCCTAACAAATTCATCGCCTCAACCTCCACGGCGACAAAAGCATTCGTAAAGGATTTAGTCCCGTGGCGACGGTCTAAAATCGTTTGACCTCGGGTATAATTTCCATCGGTTTCTACTGTTACCCACCCGCGCCGAAATAACAAGGTTTCTGGATAAAATAAATAAGCAACGGTGACGGCATCATGAACTAAAAATCCATTGATTCCAGCGGTTTCTCGATGTCCCAAACAAGACTCGCTCATAAATTGACCCAATTGGTGAATAAACTGGGCTAGTTTAAGGTGAGGATATCCCTGGGCGATCGCCTCGGTCATCTCCACCGTTAAAATCAGCTTCCGCGTCACATCCAACGGCAAAATTACCACATCCTCCCGACTCTCCAAAACAGCGACTGCCGCCTCGGGATTAAACGCTACATTAAACTCTGCTAGTGGGGTCACATTTCCTGGTACATTAAACGCACCTGCCATTAACACCACTTCCTTCGCCAACCGCAAAATTCCCGGTCGTTTCTGTTCCGCTGCCGCCAAATTGGTCAGCGGTCCCAACCCAATCACCGTCACCTCCCCCGGTGCAGATTCTAACGTTTCAATAATCATGTCATCCGCATAAGGTGCCGCCGCAAATTGTCGAGGAGAATCCGACAATACATGAGATAAATTGCCCATACCATCTATCCCATGTACTTCAGAAGCATCCCCAATTGTCCCACCCTCCCAAACCACACTCCGGCCCACTTCCACCGATTCAAACCCACCTAATGCTAAGACTTTACAAGCACTGGCAAAGGTCAATTCAGCGGAAACATTTCCCGCAACAGTCGTCACTCCCACCCATTCGGCAAACCCTTGTTTCACCAAACTTTGCAACCACAGCAATGCAAAGGTATCATCTCCACCGGGGTCTGTATCAACTAGAATTTTTCGGGGACATGGTGTCAAGAGTTTACCGGACATAATTCCTCGGGGATGCTTTTAAAAATCATAAAAACCGATTTGAAGTTGCAACTACGGCGGGGGTTAAAACCCCCGCCGTAGTTGAGGATAATAAAAACCAACCCATTCAAGGTTGCAACTCTAGGAACTGAGATTCTCCTGGACAGGTTAAAATCAGTTTAATTAATTAAGACTTTTGAGGTTTTTTACCAGACCGATAGAAGGGCTTTTTAACCACAGTTCCGGGATAGGTTTTTCCCCGAATTTCTACCTCAATGAATTGACCCGGTTTACTCAGTTCTAGGGGTAAATAAGCTAGGGCGATCGCCTTTTCTAAAGTCGGAGACCAACTGCCACTCGTCACCTCTCCCACAGGTTTACCTTCCGATATCACCGGATACCCATGACGCGCAATATAACGACCCTGCATTTCGATTCCCACCAAGCGCCTTGTCACCCCCGTTTCCTTCTGCTTTGCTAACACTTCCCTGCCAATAAATTCCCCTTTGCTATCCAGATGCACTAACCAACCCAAACCTGCTTCTAAGGGGGTTGTGCTTTCGTCGATATCTTGACCATAAAGCGCCATTGCCGCTTCCAAACGCAGGGTATCTCGACAACCCAAACCACAGGGAGTTACCCCCAAATCCAACAGCGATCGCCACAGGGTTATTCCAGTTTCTGGATTCACCATCACCTCATACCCATCTTCCCCAGTGTATCCCGTGCGGGCTAAAAATCCATTTCCCCCGCATACCGACCCTTGTAAATGTCCAAAAGGTTTCACCGAAGACAGATCCACTTCCACAAACTGTTGCAGTTTCTGCACCGCTTCAGGACCTTGAACAGCGAGTAATACCTTTTGTTTGGATAAATCCTGGAATTCCACATCGGACCCTTGGAATTGTGCTAATAACCACGCTTTATCTTGTGCACAAGTGGCAGCATTCACAATTACCTGAGCAAAATGCCGTCCGGTTCCATCCTGTCCTTGATCATAAAAAATAATATCATCTAAGATGCCACCTTTGGCATTCAAGAGAACCGTGTACTGACCCTCACCGGGTTGTAACCGAGACAAATCCGAGGGGACTAATCCTTGCATTTGCGTCAGCAAATCTTTACCAGAAAGAGAAAACATCCCCATGTGGGAGATATCGAACATTCCCGCAGCGGTTCGGACTGCTTGATGTTCCGGGTTAATT
This sequence comes from Laspinema palackyanum D2c, assembly GCF_025370875.1. Classification (NCBI taxonomy): domain Bacteria; kingdom Bacillati; phylum Cyanobacteriota; class Cyanophyceae; order Oscillatoriales; family Laspinemataceae; genus Laspinema; species Laspinema palackyanum. The sequence continues at coordinate 427 of NZ_JAMXFD010000043.1, read as the reverse complement.
CCCGAAAATTGCACCGGCATTTCCCATCCAGAGAAGGCAGTCATCCTCGCATTCAAGGCGATCGCCTCCTCATACAGGGGAGTTCGGGACAAGGGTTGTGCCGTCTCATTTGCTGCTGTGGTTGCCACTAATGTTACCTCCGGTTGGGTGAAATCCTTCCTATTTTAAGGGAAATTGCGTCCGGTGGCAGGTGGAGAAAAGGGCGATGGGGAAACCGGGGAATACGCTTGCTGGTTCGATCCGTTTTGTGCTTATATTTTTTCTATACATCTACATCAATTTGCTATAAAATATAGTAGGGTGGGCACTGCCCACCTATTTATGGTGGGCAGTGCCCACCCTACTAGCGTGTCTAGGCTAAAATTGTGGGTAAAGGTGATGCAATTTAATTCGAGCGTCTTCTGTAGAAAATCGCCATTTAACTTGT
>NZ_JAMXFD010000042.1:29830-30625 GCF_025370875.1 Laspinema palackyanum D2c | reverse complement strand
TCTTTTCAAGCCCCAGGCTAAAAATCCCTGAATGTAAAGCTTTCAGCCCTCATTCTTAACTTTTGTCAGTCAACCAGTTCCCGACCACAAGTTTCTAAATACCATCCCACACTACTTTCAGTCCAATCATAAGGAGACCGAACATAACCATGTTTAACAGGATTGTAATGAATGTAATTTAAGGTAGTATAATAATGCCGATCGCAGCGAATAGCCCGGTCCGAAAATTTATACCAAGTTTTGCGTTTTGCAGTTTTATCTTCTAAGTTCCACTGCCTTGATGTTATCCCATGAATTGACTTGAATAACTGACCAAGAGTGGTAAATTGATGAACATAAACTAATAGATGATAGTGGTTGGGGAGAATCACCCAACCTCTAATTTCAAATCCGTGGGTGATGAAATACTCGAAGATTAAATCGAGTAATTGTTGCCGACGAAAGGGGGTGGTTAGGTAGGGGTGATGGTGGTAGCAGGCGGCAGTTAGGAGATAAAAAGTTTGGAGGTCAATCGGATGAGGGGGTGCGTGAGGGGGGAATCCTTTTGCGACCCGTTCTATTACTAATTGTTTTCGTTGGTTGGGGGTGAGTTTTTGATACTCGTACATGGGTGGGGATGGGAAAAGAGGGATGGATGGATAACGACTGAAGTCGTTACTACGAACAATTAAGAACGACTGAAGTCGTTACTACGAACAATTAAGAACGACTGAAGTCATTACTACGAACAATTAAGAACGACTGAAGTCGTTACTACGAACAATTAAGAACGACTGAAGTCATTACTACGAACAA
>NZ_JAMXFD010000042.1:12478-29730 GCF_025370875.1 Laspinema palackyanum D2c | reverse complement strand
TTAAGAACGACTGAAGTCGTTACTACGAACTTTAGAAAGAAAGAAAAAAACGACTGAAGTCGTTACTACGAACATCGGGAGTTATTGAGAGGATTTGCAGAGGTTTTTTAGGATGGTTTCGTGGTCTTGGGCTTCTAGGATCCAGGGTTCGGCGGGTTTGATGCGATCGCTCAAACCGAGGATGAAGCGGTTGCTGTCGGACCCTAATGATTCACAGGTGGTTTGGAGGCAGAGGAGGTCTCGTCCTGTTAATTGACTGAAAAAGGAGGTTAATATTCCCGCTTCTAAAAAACAGACGGGGCGATTCCATTTGGGGGCTTGGTCTGCGTAGGGGGAATTTTTGGCGATGATGATCAAGAATCCATCTTGATAATGGTCTTGATTTAATTCAAAGCTACCCCAACCCATTGTTTTCCAAAATTGCTGAAAGCATTGAATGAATTGGACCATTTCCATTTGGGAGATGGTTTTTCCATAGTAATCGGAAATTTCTTCACAAAATCTCACATAAAAGTTTTTGCCCCACCATTTACCGCAGTTGAAGAGGACGAGGCGGGCGGCGGATCCGGTTTCATGTTCTAGGCCACTATAGATGGCGGAAATTAAGGTTTCGGGGAGGGCGAGGAGGCGATCGCCTCGGCGGTTTTCCAGGAGTCCGAGTTCTAAGTCGCCTTTCACATAAACGTCATAGGCAAAATAATTGCCGGGGAGTTGTTGTTCTTTCAGCAGGTTGGAAATAGAAATCATAGTGTTATGCTTATAAATTCGCGGTTGGGGATATGTTTTCGATGAGTTAATGGGTGGACTACTGGGGTTTAGTCTCCTCCAATAACATCGCTTTGGCTTTCTCAAATAAGGGCTGAATCAGGGGAAAGTGTTTGTCGGAGAGTTCGGCTTTTATCCCTTGCAGTAATAAGTCGTAGAGGGTGCGTTCGATGGATTGGGTTTGGTGCGTTTGCACGAACCCAGTCATCCAATCGTTCAGGCGTAAGGCGAGAAAGTCGGGGTCACTTAAGAGCATGGCGGTCCCGCAGTAGCGACTAATCAACAGCCAATGTTTGAGCGCACGCTCTAGGAGGTCCTGGCGTTCATCAGGAAAGGCGGCGACGAGGCGATCGGCTACGGGTTGAAAAATCTGTTCTTCTTTGTCCCGGAGAATTTCATAAGTCTCCATGCGTCTAGCTAAGGAGACCGCATAGCGTCGAAAGAGTTCGAGTTCATTGGTCTGTAAATAACGCTGTTCAGCTTGGTCTAGCAGTCGCGCAATCTCGGGGTGCATGGTTGTCTTCTGACCTGGGTTTGAGGATAGGAGAATGTTCAGAAAAGCTGTTTCTGAATTGTGACTGAAGTCGGGGTTTGGAGTCGCAACTTCAGTCACAGTGGAACGTCCTAAAAGGCTTCGAGTAAATCAATCAGAGTGACTTCCTCTTGTGATGAGGAGGCGGTTCCGGCAGAGGATGAGGGTTTGGGGAAGGAACCGACTTCTGGGGTCCCTTCCCAAGGCAGCAGGCGGAAATAATCCCCAACGACCAAGGTCCACCGGGAGGTGGGGTCCGTCGGCTGTCCGTTAGAACCTTGGGTTAGGGGTTGTCCTTGCCAGTTACATTGACTAAAATATTCTTGGACTGACAGTTGTAATAACGATTTGCCGTTATTCATCGCAAGCGTTCTCCGGCTTCTAACCGTTGTTGAATATCCCGAGCAGTGGCTCCTTCATTTTGCCAGAAGGCAGCGGCATCGATGCGGTCCTGACTGCCGAGTAAAAATTTACAGTAGGTTTCACCCATTGAGTAACACTGGAGCTCGATGCAGCTTAACTGTTTGTTGACCAAGCAGGTGAAGAATCCGGCAAATAGACCGGCATAGATGTAGCAGACGGGTTTTCCGACATCGCCGAGGGTGCGAGCAACGGCAGAATCAAAGAGGTTGATAAACATAAATCCATGCTTGCGATCGCTCAGATCGACTTCCCACCGTCCCCATCCTTGAGCAGTAAAGGGCCACCACCAGGTTTCGAGCAGGAACATCAGGTTCGCTTGGCGGATATCTCGCTGATATTCTCTCTCAAACCATTTTTTGAAAAATTCGGCATCTTTGGTCCCCCATTCGCAGCCAATGGTGTACATGATCACCGAGGCGGCACTGCCGACTTCTTCTTCTAACCCTTCAACTAAGCCAATAATAAAGTCTTCGCTGGTAAAGGTATTTCGTCCCTGATTCCAGTCGGTGACAATCCCGGTGTCTGGGTGAAATGAAAAGAAATCCTGAAAATCATAGTGATTGTGCTTGTTGGGCGGCTTTTGCTGACGATTCGGTTCTAAGTTGGCAGCCGGTTTTTTGTTGGTAGATACTACCATCAGACAATACTCCTTGTGATGGGATGGGGTCTTTGGTTTGCTGTCCCGGTCAGTTGCGTTAAGCGGCTTCCTGTCTGGGGGTGGGTGGTCGCGGTCCTCTGTACGGACGATGCCCTGTTCTCCCGTGCCGGTCTATTTCTAATTTTAGGCAACTCAGCGGATATTTGGAACGATGAATTTTGCCGATCGCACTAAAAACCCGGAAAATTGAGCCTAAAAATTCTAACATCAAGAATCATGTATTTTTATTGAGACATTGTTACCAATTAATTTTGATGATAAATTTACCAAACTCGGTAAAAATCCGCGAGGATGCGATTGACATTCAACCGACTTTGTGTATATAAAATACAATCAAGACTGAAGCGCTGGCTGGAGTCAGCCGGGGTTCCCCTTAGCCCTAAACCGAGGCTGTTAGGGCAGACTGGGGCTGACCCAGGGGATTATGCTGCCTGAGAGGTCATCTGAAGCGGCTGAATCGGGATTTCCAGGCGAAACTCGGTCCCTTGTCCGGGTTGAGAAATACAGGTCAAAGAACCCCCATGTTTTTCCACTAAGATTTGATAGCTAATAGATAAGCCCAAACCTGTCCCAGAACCAATCGGTTTGGTGGTAAAAAACGGGTCAAAAATGCGCGATCGCACCTCATCTGGAATTCCCGGACCGTTATCGCAAATCCGAATCACTACCCCGCTTCCCTTCGTCAAGGCTGGGTTTTCCTCCCCTTTGGAACGGCGATCGCCTGGACTGGTGCTAGAAGCATCATCCTCCACCCATTCACTGCTGATTTTAATCCAACTGGGATTGGCACGAATCTGTTCCGGAGTCCGATCGCGATCGCGCATTTCCAAGGCATCGATCGCGTTGCTCAAAATATTCATAAAAACCTGATTCAGTTGTGCCGCATAACAATCTACCAACGGCAACTCAGCATACTCTTTAATCAAATGAATTGACCCCCGGTCCCCTTTAGACTTGAGGCGATGTTGCAAAATTAATAAGGTACTATCAATCCCTTCATGAAGGTTCACCCGCTTTTTCTCCGCTTGATCCAGTCGGGAGAAGTTTCGTAAGGATAAAACAATCCCGCGAATCCGTTCCACTCCCACTTTCATCGAAGATAAAATTTTAGGCAAATCTTCCTTCAAAAAGTTGGATTCGATTTCCTCACTGAATGCTTGAATCGCCTCATGGGGATTAGGATAGTATTCCTGGTACTGTTCGAGCAATTCCAATAAATCTCGGGCATAATCCGTAATGTGAGTGAGATTTCCATAGATAAAATTGACCGGATTATTAATCTCATGAGCCACTCCTGCCACCAACTGGCCGAGACTTGCCATTTTTTCACTTTGGACCAGTTGACTTTGAGCCTGTTGCAAGTTTTGCAAGGTGAGAGATAGTTCTTCCTTTTGATGCTTTAACTGCTCGAAGAGTTCAGATTGATGCACCGCAACCCCAAACTGAGCGCCGATTTGACTGACTAATTCCACCTCATACTCATACCAATGACGAGGACCTGAATTTTGATAGGCTGCCAGCAATCCCCACAAGGTTTCTCCCGCGAGGATGGGAACAATGATATAGGCTTTAGCTTGGAGTTTTTCTAAGAGTTCGATGTGACACTGAGCATGACCTACATTGTAGATATCATTAACGGCGAGGGCTTGATTCTCGCGGTAGCGCCCGCCTTGGGTTTCCTGGAGGTGAGTATCTGCGATATCCGGCAGGTTTCCCACCAGGGGATTCCAGCCCGGGGAAACGGATTCGGCGACGAAATTGCCACTCCAATCGGGTTTGAAGCGATAGACCCCGACGCGATCGGTATCTAAAAGTTGCCGGACTTCTTGGGTGGTGGTTTGGAAGAGGGTATGGATATCCAGCGATCGCCGGATTTTTTGGATGGTAGTCGATAAGGCTCGTTCTCGTCGGGCTGCCATCCCTAATTGTGAGGTTTGGGCTTGGAATTTTCCCTGTTCTTCCAAGCGTTCCAGGGCTAGACACAAGTGAGAGACTATGAGGCGCAGAAACTCGATTTCGCTGGGTTCCCACTGGCACTCTCCCCGACATTGATGCACCCAGAGGAGTCCCCAGAGCGTCTCTTCTTGGTGGAGGGGGATGCACAGGTGAGATTTAACCTGTAAGCGCGTTAAAAAATCGTGATAGCTTGGGGGGAGAGGGGACTGGGAAATATCCGGGATGACATGAATACCCCCGAGGTGATAGTAGGTATTACAGTCGTCCGCAAAGCTGCGATCGCCTAATTCTGCCCCCAATGCCGCGTCCACTGGCGATCGCACATCTTCGGCAATAATTTGTCCCCAACTGCCCTTAGATTCGGGCCATAGGCGAAATACGGCAACGCGATCGACATCTAATAACTGCCGCAGATCAGTCACTGTGGCTTGAAAGAGGCATTCTAGGTCCAGGGATTCTCGAATGCGGGCGATCGCCCGAGACAAGGTTTTGTACGGTTCCGTTGTACCCTGAGCGATCGCCGTTCTCCGTTCTGACTTCATCAAAAAACCTCCCCGCTTCGAGATGTTGTCCGTTTCTATCTTTGTGACGCTCAGTAAACTTTCCATTCCTAATACTCCATCCTATATTCTGCCTTCCACCCTGCTGACTACCCTGCTGACTGTTCCTTGAGGGATTGACTTGAGGGATTGAATTGAGTAGATGCGCGAACTAATTCTGAGGGCAATTGATATCCCGGACCTTCCCTGATTCCTTCTGATTATAAGATTTATAATTTTTTTTGTCTGTGTAAATCAGCCCATTTTTTCGGGTGAATCGTTACGGGGAGTGGTTCTCAATTCATTCTATCAATTCATCTGATTATCCCGATAAATTTTTTCTATGCCATGAGATATAAAGCTTCAACCCTAAGCACAGAGGGAAGGGTCAACTAAAATTGACCCTCCCTCCAAAAAACTGAGGAAAAACGGCCCAGGGTTGCGGAAGCTACCGGGAAGAGGGTAGATGGCTGGGGTTTGATCTTTCCACCTCCGGAGTGGCAGAGGGTTTGGACTGAATAATCGGAATTTCAATCTGAAATTCAGTCCCCTGACCCGGTTCGGAGAGACATTTAAAGGTTCCGGCGTGTTTATCCACCACAATTTGTTTACTGATGGAAAGACCCATTCCGGTGCCCTTGCCAATCTCTTTGGTGGTAAAAAAGGGTTCAAAAATGCGCGATCGCAGATGTTCGGGAATGCCCGGACCATTATCAAAAATACAAATCGCCGCATTTCTGTTCTCGTTATCCCCTGTCACGGTGGTGCGAATCGTAATTCGACAGGGGTCCTGTTGACGTTCTTGAGGCGATCGCTCTTTATCCCAGTCCTCTAAAGCATCAATGGCATTACTCAAGAGATTCATAAACACCTGATTAAGCTGTCCGGCGAAACATTCCACCGGAGGCAGATTGCCATAGTCTTTGACAATTTCAATTCCCGGGCGATCGCCTTTGGCTTTAAAGCGGTGGTGTAAAATCATTAAGGTACTATCAATCCCATCATGAATATCCACCGCTTTCATATCCGTTTGATCCAACCGGGAGAAATTCCGCAAACTGAGTACAATCGACCGGATGCGGTCCGCCCCCACCTTCATGGATGCCAACATTTTCGGCAAATCTTCAATCAGAAAATCTAAATCTATTTCTTCAATAAACTCCTGAATTTCTGATGGAGGCTCCGGGATATGATATTGGTAGAGTTTTTGCAACTCTAACAAATCCTCGGCATATTGGGTGGCATGATTCAGATTGCCATAGATAAAGTTAACCGGATTATTAATTTCGTGAGCAATTCCAGCCACAAGCTGTCCCAGGCTGGACATTTTTTCCCCTTGTATAAGTTGGGTTTGAGCATTTTGCAAATCTTCGATCGCCTGTTCTAACTCCACCGCTTGGGCTTGGGCTTTCGCCGCCGCCGCTTGGGTTTGTTGATAGAGTTCCGCTTGGCCGATCGCGATCGCTGCCTGATCGGCCAGTTGTTGCAGCAGGTCAATTTCTTGCTCTTGCCACAGACGCGGTTGTTCGCACTCATGGGCAATTAAAAATCCCCACAAATCTGAACCCATACAAATCGGCACGATTAAATTAGCCTTCACCTGAATGCTTTCTAAGAATTGCCGATGACAGTCACTTAATTCAGCCGTAGCCACATTATGAATCGCCCGAATCCGTCCTTTTAAATACAAATTGGAAATATCCGTGGGAATGCAGCCGGGACAGCACACCCCTCGAACTGATTGCCAACTTTTCCGGATATCTTCTACCGTCACCGCTCCGTTACCCGTCTCATCAAACTGATAAATTACCACGCGATCGGTATTCAGCAAATTTCGCACCCGCTGGGCGATGGTTTGGAGAATGGTGCTGACATCTAAAGTGCTGCGGATTTGGTCCGTGATTTGTTTGAGGATGCGAGTAAATTTTAACGACTGTTGGAGTTCTTCCGTGCGTTCTTGGACCTGTTGCTCTAGGTTGGCATTGAGGGAATTCACTTCTTTGTAGAGTAAATATTGCTCGATCGCCATTGAAAAATGCTTTCCAAGAGAGCGGGCCATTTCAATTTCTTCCGGATGCCAGTCTTGAGCTTGTCCTGTTTTCCGTTCCCGCCATGCCTCAAAAGATTGCCGAGGCATTAATTGTTTGAGATTACTATTAAAGCGTCCGGCCCATAAGGTTTCGGTTTCAATTTCGTGGCGAAATATGGTTAAATATCCGAGATTTTGTTGTCGGTAAAACAGGGGCAGTACCAGCAGGCTGCGGATTCGCGTGGGGCGGAAATCCGGAGTAAAACAGTTAATGTGAATGGGTTTATAAATATCTGGAATTGCCCAGACGAAACTGGCATGAGATTGTTCTAAATCCGGGGTGGAATGGGCGGTTTCCAGCCAGTCTTTCCACTGGGGATGTTCTTCTAAGATGTCGGAGAATTCAGACTTGATGGGAAGCGGTTGTTCCCCGGAGGTAAACAGTTGACTGCCTGAGTTGTCCAGGTTACTCATTATGGCATTGTGTTTCGCGCCGATGTAGAGCCTACCGCCACATCCATTGAGGGCGGTGACTGTGGCTTCTAGTGCCGCCTGGACCTCGATGGAGGGTTGAGCGTGGAGTAAGGCTGCCACCTGATTGATCGTGGCTTCTCGGGCTTGTTTTTGCTGGGTGGCTTGGAGGAGGGTAGCTTGGGCGATCGCGATCGACACCTGATCCGCCAATAATTGGACCAACTGCAAATCGTCTTCAGAAATGGGGCGCGTTTCTACATGATGGGAGACAATCAGACCCCAGAGTTCCTGATGATGGAGGATGGGGACCACCACGGAGGAGTTGATTCCCATTGCTCTGAGGTAGGTTAAATGACACTCATCTACAGGGCGATAGCGGATGCTGTTTCCACCCTCGACAGATTCGTTCGAGGCATATTCCCTAGAACTGACCCCAATTTGCTGCTTGGCAACATCCACGATAGAACAGACCCGTTCTTTGGTAAACCGTTCTCGCGCTCGTTCGGGAATATCATCGGCGGGAAAATTTAATCCTTTGAGGGAGGGGAGGCGATTTTCATTAATGGACTCGGCAATCACTTTCCCGCTACTATCGGGATTGAATTGATAGACCATGACGCGATCGGTTCCTAATAGGGTCCGGATTTCAGCAGCCGTAGCGGTGAGAATTTCCTCTAAATCCAGAGATTGGCGAATCCGGTGGAGCATTCGATGCAACAACACTTCGCGATCGAGTCTTTGTTGGACGGTTTGTGCGGTATTTGTATTATTATTTTTGAGTGTCATAAAAAATGTGCTTTTTTCCAATCCAGATGTTTTTACCTCGGGAAGGTCCAAAACCCTCCGTATTCCCACCAAATTAGATTTTAAGGCTCTCGAAAAAGTACAGGGTTGAGCGGCACAAATTCCGGTTCTCTACACCCACTCGAATTATTTCGTCGCCTTATGAGTGCCAGTAGGTCAATACCCCACTCTAACGAGACTCCGGCTTGATGTCTCATCTTTAGGTAGCTGAACCGCTCTAGTCTTGACTGACTCAGTTATCGATGAGGAGCGACATCAGCTAAAATTCCCCTGTATGAGTTTCTAGCACACAACTGAGGGTTTAGTTTCTGTTCTCCCGGTGACAGGTCCGATCGCCAAAACCACCATTTTGATGCCTTTGTCAACATCATATCAATAAAATCTTAATATATTCCAGGGTTGTAGAGTTGCAATGACTTATCACCCCGTTCCCTCGTTCCCCCTATTGACAAAAATCTAATTTTCAGGTATATTTAAGGATCAGGGGCATTTTAAAGATTAACAACGGTCTGGAATCCGATAGGACAAAACAAGCGGAAAATTCATCTGTAGAGAGTGGATTTCTGTTGTCCCCAAACCGGATTTTTTGCTAGGGGCGATCGCTCCCCCGATAAATTTTATATCTTGTGTATAGCTTCCCCTCGCCCCCGGTGAAAACCCCCGAAGGAATCCACTCAGCGTTCCCACATTGCCCACTTAACTGGACTCCTTTTCCTGAAGGCGTCCTCGGATTTCTTCCCGGACACTCATCAACATTTGACCGAGATGATTTTGACCTGTGCGGTCCGCACCACAGCCCCAGAAATAATCCGTCGGGGAATCCTCAACAATCAGAAGGTCCTCCGTTGCCAGAAGAATCGCCTGGATCTCTAAATGGCTCAAAAACTTGGTTAATACCGCTTCTCGCATAATCCCGAGTTTGACCCAATCCCAGTTTGAGCGAATGGTCCGAGACGGATCGCGTCCTAATTTCGCCGCTTCATCCGGAGTCGCCGCATTCCGGATTTCAGTAATGATTGACTCATCCTCTACCCCAATAAATTTATGAGCTTGATAATAATGCTCGACTGTCGGCCAATGCAGGCCCTTTCTGCGAATTCCGTGGGGGGAAAAATTAGAAAAACAGCCGTAGGGTTCGTCAACTTTGTAAAAGTAAATTGTCATTTCTATAGTTTAGTTTATTTACGCCTGAACATCTTAAGGATTTACTACATATCGGCTCCTATCAATCCCTTGAACCCTGGGCCCCTCCTTAACTCTATTGTCTATCCGGTGATAGCTGCTTCCGAGGGCCTCCAGACTGGATGCTATAACGCATCTAAATCATCATGACAATAAAGAATTTGCGTCAGTGGGAGCATCCTGTGCTCCCGACTGCGGTGATGGAGCAAGATGCTCCTACAAAAGGGTTCCATTGGACAATTCCTACGAGACTCGGGCTATTATAGGGCGTCGGTATAGGAGGGGGAAGACAACCGGGTTTCTTGACCCAATTGTTCCCCATTTGTCACAAATCTCAACCCGAAACCCGGTTTGTTGTTGTCCTTGGGTTCTCATTCTGTACCCCTGCTTGAGGGGATTAGGTTAAACCGGACTAGCCCCCGAAACCAGGTATCAGGTTTTTCTTGAGACGGTCGATCGCCTTGTCGGCAATATCGGCATAACTGGTTTCCCCACACAATACCTCTACCATGCGCTGAGTCGCACTTGGACGCTTAATCCCCACTTTATAAGCAATTTTGGGAATTCTGTAGAATAAACCAGAGACGCGGGAAGCCCAAACCATTTGCCCTCCCCATTCCTCATTCATCACCTGAGTGTATTTTTCTAAGGCGTTGCTTGTGCCAGCGAGGGCGGCATCAATGGACTCTGCTGCTTTCACGCCGCTAAACATGGAGGGACGAATTCCCTCAGCGGTTAAGGGGTCAACAACGCAGGCAGCTTCCCCGGCAAGGATGGCATTCTGGGTATGGAGTTTTTGCTCTTTTTCCCATAAGCATAGAAAATCCTGATGCACTTGGGTGGAGAGGGGGAACCCATTAGCTTGGGCATATTCAGTTAAGATTTGATCCAGCTTTTCTTTGGTGCCCCCTTGTAAGTTGGCAATGCTGAGGCTGTAACCATCGGCTTTGGGGAAGTTCCAGATGTAGCCTTTTTTGATGCGGCCAAAATCAAACTGAATCAGAGCATTGGGATTTGGGGAAGTAATTTCAATGGCGGCGGCAGGTTGGCGATCGCGCTCTTTAAAGCCCAGCATTTTCGCCATTGGACCTTTGGCCCCATCGGCGGCGATTAGATATTTGGCTTCTAAGGTTTCGGTAGCGGTGGTGACTTGCCAGCGATCGCCTTTAAAAGCAATTTGAGTGACTGCACTGTTGTCCCGAACTTCAGCCCCTTGTTGTTTAGCTTGATCGATGAGGAATTGGTCAAAGATATCCCGACGGACCATCCACATCGGTTCGGGGGTTTCGAGTTGTACCTCTACCGGGTCCTCTCCCTGCCAAGTGTAGCGGAGGCGATCGACCTTCATAGAAATTGCCGGGGAAAAGTCAAAGTCAAACCATTGGGCGATCGCTGGAGAGACACCTCCGCCACAGGGTTTATATCGCGGCAAAGATTCTTTTTCTAGGACTAAAACCGATCGGCCTCGTTTTGCTAAATGATAGGCGGCACTTCCGCCAGCGGGACCCGCTCCTACAATAATGCAATCGAACATAATGATTGAATTTTCACCTCTGAATTGAATTGATTTTATGGCACGCCCTGGGCGCTTGCGCCTCTGTCATCAGACAGAGGACACTCCGGGCATCCTTGACAAACTGTAACGAATAGATGTCAGAAAAACCCAGATAACCTGAAGAATTATCTGGGTTTTTTAGTTGATTACAAACTCGCTAGGCTTGGGAAAACGGTCCGAAAAATTAGACAGTAGTGATGTCTTTTTCTTTCACCGCCAGCACTTCATCGATTTTTGCGACGTATTTATCCGTCAGTTTTTGAATGTCATCTTGCAAAGCTCTCGATTCATCTTGGGAGATGTCGCTATTTTTTTCCTGCTTGCGGACTGAATCAATGCCATCCCGACGAGCATTGCGAATGGCAACCTTCCCTTCTTCGGCATATTTTCCAGCAACTTTCACCAGTTCCTGACGGCGATCGCTGGTTAACTGGGGAATGTTCAACCGAATGACTGCCCCATCATTGCTCGGAGTTAAGCCCAAATCCGAGGTTAAAATGGCTTTTTCGATAACAGCCAAACTGCCGCGATCGAACGGTTGAATCGAAATCGTACTCGCATCGGGGGTATTGATGCTCGCTAACGATTTGAGCGGGGTGGGTGACCCGTAATATTCCACCATGATTTTGTCCAGCAAAGAGGTATTCGCTCTGCCGGTGCGAATGGTGTTAAAAGAGCGTTGAGTAGACTCAACGGCTTTTTTCATCAGATCTTCTACTTCAGCTAACTTCACAAAAACCTCCCACAATCGTTCCGACGTTTTCTCCCAAGACCGCTCGGCGGATGTTACCCGGTACCGAGAGGTCAAATACTATGATCGGGATATTATTGTCTTTGCACAGGGCGATCGCGGTACTATCCATCACCCGTAAATCGTGCGTTAAAACATGACCATAAGTCAGGCTATTATACCGTTTCGCATCCGGGTTCACATGGGGGTCACTATCATAAATCCCATCAACTTTAGTTGCCTTAAAGATCACCTCAGCATTGATTTCTGCTGCTCTTAGGGCGGCGGTGGTATCCGTGGTAAAGAAGGGATTTCCCGATCCTGCCCCAAAAATAACCACCCGTTTTTTTTCTAGGTGGCGAATGGCACGACGACGAATATAGGGTTCAGCAACTTCCTGCATGGCGATCGCGGTTTGCACCCGCGTCTGTACGCCCATGCGTTCGAGAGAATCCTGCAAAGTCATGGCATTCATCACCGTGGCGATCATGCCGATGTAGTCAGCAGTCGCCCGATCCATGCCTGCCGCTGCTCCCTTAACTCCGCGAAAAATGTTACCGCCACCGACAACAACTGCCACTTCTACGCCATCGGCAATTAGATCTGCCAACTGTTGAGCGATTTGCTCAACCACGATGGGATCGATGCCGTAATTTAGCTCGCCCATCAATGCTTCGCCACTCAGCTTTAGTAAGACTCGCTGGTACACTCTCCCCATCAGCTCACTCTTTTCCCAACTGTATTTGCCTCCCCCATAAGATAGCAGGATGTCGGCATTTTTCGACGCATTCTACCCGAAATCATCCCTGAGTTGTCTGGAGACTCCCGGAAATGCTTGGGATAGGGGTCCATTTTGACGGTTTGGGTCTATGGCCCTTGGACGGGACGGGAAGTTTGAGGCAGTCCGGGTTTAGGGTCCTTTTTGATGCCATTTGAGGGAACTGCCAATGGTTTCGGTAGATTCTATGACGATGGGTTCCTCAGATAGCAGGGATGCGATCGCCGCTCTCAAGTAGGCAACCTTTACCGCTTCCGGGCGATCGGGACAATCATCAATGGACCCTCGATAGCGCAAAATCCCCTCCCCATCCAGCAAAAACACCTCGGGGGTCGTTGTGGCCCCAAAGCAATGGGCTACATCCTGGGTGGCATCCCGCAGATAGGGAAAATTTAGGTCCTTTTCCTGGGCGAAGGACTTCATTTGTTCAAAGCTATTTTCAGGATATTGGCTGGCATCGTTGGAGTTAATGCCAATCAGGGTAAAGCCTTTGTCGTTAAAATCCGTCTGGATCTGGTTGAGGCGATCGAGATAGGATTGGACATAAGGACAGCGATTGCATAAGAAAATTACGCCCACTCCCCGATAGTCTTCCAAATACCGGGCTAAGTGATGAACGCGATCGTCGATTCCCGGCAATTCAAAATCCGGGGCATGGCTTCCGATAGCAGTCCCTATCATTTCCATAAAACTGAGTTCTCTGTGGTGTGGACTGAGCAATTCAACAATAGCGAGCGCTTAATCGGGTCGTAGCATCTTCCCGACAAGTTGGGATTCATGCTTGCTCTACCCTTAGTTTATGCACTTTAAGAGCCCTTCGTAAATTCCCAAGTCCAAAATTTGAGGCTTCCAAGGGCGGGAAAAAATTGTAACATTATGTTAAGCCCACCTGTTGATATTCAGGGGCGATCGCGCTGAATTCCCTCTTTTCCCCAATCATGACTCTGATTCCTTCCCACCCTTCACCCCCCTCCCCTAGCGCCGCCTTGCCCTTTCAAACCTGGACCTGGCGCGGGTTTCCGATATGCTACCAACAGCAAGGAGAGGCAGGACCGGCAGTGGTCCTCGTCCACGGATTTGGAGCCTCCTGTGGACACTGGCGCAAAAATATTCCAGATTTAGCAACAGGTTGTCGAGTCTATGCCATTGACTTGATTGGGTTTGGTTACTCAGCGAAACCGACCCCTGGGGAGGCGATCGCCTATACCTTTGAAACCTGGGGACAACAACTCGCCGATTTTTGCCGGGAAATCGTTGGGGGTCCCGCCTTCTTCGTCGGCAATTCCATTGGCTGTATTGCCATCATGCAAGCTGCGGTGGATCATCCCGAACTCGCCCAGGGCATTGTCGCCATTAACTGTTCCCTGCGCCTGCTGCACGATCGCAAACGCTCCCTAAAACCCTGGTATCAACGAGTTGGTCCACCCATTGCACAAAAAATATTATCTGTCAAGTGGATTGCCCAATTCTTTTTTAGCCGATTAGCCACTGCAAAAACAGTCCGCTCCATTTTATTGCAAGCCTACCGGAAAGCAGATGCCGTCACCGATGAACTGGTGGAGATTATTCTCGGACCCTCCCGAGATGCCGGTGCCGTGGATGTGTTTGTCGCCTTTACCCGCTATTCTCAAGGCCCGTTACCCGAAGACTTGCTACCGATTTTACCTTGCCGAACCCTCCTCCTCTGGGGCAGCGATGACCCCTGGGAACCCCTCACCCTGGGACAAGAATTTGCCCAAATTCCGACGGTAGACCAGTTTATTCCCTTACCGGGATTAGGGCATTGTCCCCAAGATGAAGCCCCCGAGGTTGTTAATCCCATTGTGTTGGAGTGGATATTAAAAAAACAAGGGGAATTCCAGGGTGGGGAATAGGGTTGGCAGAAATCTGTGGTCATTAGGATTGAGATTTGCTTTCAAAAAATCGGGGGAATTGTTTTTAGCAAAATCGCCCCGATTCCTCCTATAAAATTCGGGTACGTTTCGAGATTAAATCAACAGCCCGTTGTAAGGCTTCTTGGCGATTTTCCATGAGGTGAATACAGGAAAATCGGTCAAGTTTAAGTTTGCCGAGACGTCGCCGGGGTTGTCCCGGAGAGACGACAACAAACACCTGGCGATCGCATTGTTCGGAATCCATCAGCATGGTTTCAATGGCTAAAGCTGCGGTGACCCCCATCGTTGGAACTTCGCTCATATCCAAGACTAAAGCCTGATAATTTTTGAGAATGCTAATCCGTCGGGAAAATGTTTTTGCCGCACCGAAACTCAGGGCTCCCCCTAATTGAAACAGTAAAATATCCCCTTGGCATTGAGTCAGTAATTCGTGTTCTTCCTCACTTAACCCCATTGCTAAGGAGGGGTCACTGACTGCCCGAATGCGATCGCTCTGAACATCTGTGAGGCGCTTAATTGTCAGCACATTGGCGATAAAGACTCCCACTACAACAGCGGTGACTAAATCCACAAATACCGTGAGAACGAGTACCAAAGTCATCAGCCCTGTTGCCCGAGGAGAGAGACTCGGTGCACGGCGGATAAAGCTCCAATCAATGATATCCATGCCCACTTTTAACAGCAGTCCCCCAAGTACCGCATGGGGAATCACTGTGGTTATGGGACCTGCCCCCAAGGTAATGATCAGTAACACTCCAGCATGAATAATCCCCGAAAGCGGCGTGCGACCCCCCGCCTGAACGTTAGTCACCGTCCGCATGGTGGCCCCGGCCCCCGGTAATCCGCCAAAGAGTCCGCAGAAACAGTTGCCAATCCCTTGTCCAATCAGTTCTTTATCCGAGTCGTGATGAATTTGGCTAATGTTGTCCGCGATCAGGGAAGTGAGAAGGGAGTCAATGGAACCCAGAATCCCCAGGATTAACCCATAGCGCATCATCGTTTTGAATTCGCTGCCGGTAAAGGTGGGCATTTGCAGATGGGGTAATCCCGTGGGAATGACTCCGATGCGAGGGACATCCCCATTGCTGATCCACAGGACCGAAACCCCGGTTGCGATTACCAATGCCAGCAGGGGGGCGGGACAAATTCGATTCAGGCGCGGGGGGGCCAGGGTGACGATCGCCAGGGTTAGGACTCCTAACCCTAAAGCGTAGAAATTCGGTTGCATCAGATAGCTGGGCAGTTGTTGCAGAATTCCCCACACACTCCCCCCGCCTTTATAGCCCAGCAGAGGCGGCAGTTGCAGCAAAATCACAATCACCCCAATTCCAGACATAAATCCAGAAATGACCGTGTAGGACATCAGGGTGAGGTACTGTCCCAGTTTCATAAACCCAAAGAGAATTTGAAACAGTCCCCCGATGATGACGACAGTAAATGCCATTGCTAACCCTGTATCCGGGTTACGCCCCACCAGGGAAGCAATGACGGTGGTAATAATCACCGTCATGGGCCCCGTGGGGCCAGAAACTTGGGCCGGGGTCCCGCCAAAGAGGGCGGCAAAAAAACCGAGGATAATTGCGCCATAGAGTCCAGCAATGGCCCCAGCACCGGAGGCGACTCCAAAGGCTAACGCGAGGGGTAGGGCAACGATCGCGGCGGTAATGCCACCAAATAGGTCCCCCCGTAGATTCTCAATCCCAATCTTATTTACTAACTGCATCGGTTTGGCAAGAAGGTTGCAAGAGGTTTGTTTGGTTTACGGTTCAATCATTTCCCGGGAATGTTTGTGTTGTTTATTCTCCTTAGTTTTGCCCCGGGGCGATCGGCCTGAAACCTGATTACTCTAGGTCTTTTTACCCGAGGGAATTTTGTTCTCTCCGTTCACTTTAGCTGGTTTTTTCTCTCAAAACCGTTCTAAAAATCAAGATTCGTTGATGTTCACTTAGATGGGATTCGCGATCGCACCCCAGTTTCTTGCCCCCCTCAACTCTCAGCTTGCGGATCAGTCTTCGTCCCTATTTCTGATAAACTGGTTCGTTCACATCACAGTCCCCATTGCAGACATGAGCGAGTTTGTTTACAACTATCCCTCTTTATTTCCCGGTACTTTACTCAAGCGGTATAAACGCTTTCTAGCTGATATCAAACTAGATACCGGCGAAGAGATTACTGTACATTGTGCGAACCCGGGTAAAATGTTGGGCTTATCCGCCCCGGGAAGTCGGGTAATGGTGTCCCTAAGTGCCAATATTAAGCGGAAGCTACCCTATAGTTTGGAATTAGTGGCAGCGGAAGAAAATCCGACCACTTGGGTGGGCGTGAATACCAGTTTACCCAATCAAGTGATTAAATTAGCTTTGGCAGAACGACTGTTTCCGGGATTGGGGGCATACGAGACGATCAAGCCGGAAGTGGTTTATGGACGCGATCGCAAGAGTCGGGTAGATTTTGTTCTCACTGGAACTGAGGGAACCACACCGATTTATCTGGAAGTGAAAAATGTCACTTGGGCCCAGGGAGAAAAAGCATTATTTCCCGATGCTATCACCACCCGAGGACACAAGCATTTGTTAGAATTAGTAGATGTGATCGAGACTCACTCAGCTAGGGCAGTGGCGTTATTTTTTATCAGTCGGGGAGATTGTGAGGTTTTTGGTCCAGGAGATACAGCAGATCCGCTTTATGGCAAGTTGTTACGGGAAGCGGTTGCCAAGGGTCTGGAAATTTTACCCTGTCGGTTTGAGTTAAGTCCGCAAGGGGTGAGGTTTTTGGGTTTAGCTCAGGTGGCATTTTAGGCTCGGAAAAATTGTTCGTAGTAACGACTTCAGTCGTTGCTTGCCTGTCATGGCATCTGCCATGACAGGCATTGGGAGTGGCGGCTTAGATGGGGCGTTACTTGGCTTGACGCCAAGTAACGCGGTAACGACTG
>NZ_JAMXFD010000042.1:239-12378 GCF_025370875.1 Laspinema palackyanum D2c | reverse complement strand
CGTTCGTAGTAACGACTTCAGTCGTTGCTTGCCTGTCATGGCAGATGCCATGACAGGCATTGGGAGTGGCGGCTTAGATGGGGCGTTACTTGGCTTGACGCCAAGTAACGCGGTAACGACTGAAGTCGTTACTACGAACATTTTCCCGAGAGGAGGAAGGATTATGTAGTCAACGCAGGAACTCTCACATCCAAGCGGGTGCGCCAGATTCCTAAGTGAGACAGGGACCGATCGCGATATTTGCCGTAGCGTTCCGGTTTGCTCTTGATTTTCTGGGGAAAGGGGGGCAAAATCCCAAAGTTAGGCGGCATGGGTTGGAAGTGTTTGGGGGAGGCGGAACTGATGAATGAGAACAACGCCCCCATCATGGTTGTATAAGGCAACCACACGGGTTTTAGTCCTAATGCTAATCGGGCGGCATTGGTTCCCGCTAACCAGCCTCCGGCAGTGGCAGCAGTATAGCCTTCGGTGCCGGTGAGTTGTCCTGCCGCTAGGAGGGTCGATCGCCCTTTGAACTGTAAGGTTCGGTCTAACAATTGCGGGGAATTAATAAAGGTATTGCGATGCATCACTCCCATGCGGACAAATTCGGCATTTTCTAATCCCGGAATTAATTGAAAGACTCGCTTTTGTTCTCCCCAACGCAAATTAGTTTGGAATCCCACCATGTTCCAGAGTTGTCCGGCTTTGTCTTCTTGGCGCAATTGCACCACGGCATAAGGACGATTTTCACTGCGGGGGTCACTTAATCCCACGGGTTTGACGGGACCATATCGCATGGTATCTTCTCCCCGTTTTGCCATCTCTTCAATGGGTAAACAGGCTTCAAAAAATTTCGAGGTTTCCCGGTCAAAGTCTTTCAATTCCGCTTGTTCCGCTTTGCACAATTCCTGCCAAAAATGCAGGTATTGTTCTTTGTTCATGGGACAATTGATATAGTCGGCGTCCCCTTTGTCATACCGGGAGGCACGGAAGGCGATATCCAGATTGATGGAGTCACCGACAACGATCGGACTGGCAGCATCAAAAAAGCTCATGTATTCCATGCCGGTGAAGCGCTGCAAGTCGGTGGCGAGGGCAGGGGTGGTGAGGGGTCCGGTGGTGAGGACGACGATGCCATCTTGGGGAATGGCGGGGGCTTCTTCCCGGCGGAGGTCGATTAAGGGGTGGTTGGCAAGGGTTTCGGTAAGTTCATGGCTAAAGACGCCGCGATCGACGGCGAGTGCACCACCGGCAGGGACTTGATGGCGATCGGCGGTACCGATGACGAGGGACCCGAGTTGGCGCAGTTCTTCATGGAGTAATCCGGCAGCCCGATCGCTGGCTTTGGCCCCAAAGGAGTTGCTGCAAACCAGTTCGGCAAATTCCCCGGTATGATGGGCGGGGGTCATTTGCACGGGTCGCATTTCATAGAGGACGACGGGGACCCCAGCGCGAGCAATTTGCCACGCGGCTTCGGTGCCTGCAAGTCCGGCACCAATGACTGTAACGGGTTGTTTGTCGTTCATAAAAACTCTGAAAACTCCTGAGATTGGGGAATAGGGCGATCGCTCGCATGAGCCAGGGAAAATGAGCCTAGGGCCTAAGATTCGGGGGTATCCTCCAGTTTGATATTCCCTTCAAATTATATTTAACCACTGGGTGATCAGTCGGGGTGCCGGTAAGACGATCGCCAAAAACAGGGCGATCGCCACTAAGCCCAAAAAATCCCGGCGATTATCCAGTTCGCTGACATCATTCAGGGCCGGGGAATCCACAATCGGCATGAAGAATAACAAAATTGCCCAAATAATCCATCCCCGTTGCACCCAAGAGAGTCCGAGGAAGGCAAACCGGGTAAATTGGCTAATCCGGGCGGCTTGCACCTGCCCAAACATGGCATGAATGATATGTCCCCCATCCAATTGACCCACGGGAATCAGGTTTAAGGCGGTGGCGATTAACCCAATGTATCCGGCAACGGCAACGGGATGTAAATTCAGGGCACTGGTGAGGGTGAGTTGCGACCCCAGGGCGAGTTTACTCACCAGGGTGAGAATGAGGGAACTTTTCGGGTCGAGGGCGGTGATTTGGAACATTCCGGCGTTCTCTGGCATGGGAACCACGGTGGAATGAACCAATCCCCAGCACAACACAGGGAGGGTGACGACGAATCCAGCCAGGGGACCGGCAATACTGATATCAAACAAGACTTTCCGATTTGGCATGGGCGACTGGATTTGGATGAACGCCCCGAAAGTGCCTAACAAAAAGGGGAAGGGAATAAAATAAGGCAGAGTTGTCTTGATTTTATAAAATACTGCGCTCAGATAGTGACCGGATTCATGGATACCCAGGATGAGCATCAGGGCGACGGCATAGGGTAATCCCTGAAGTAATAAACTGGGGTCGGATTGCAACTCCTCTAGGGAAAATCCAGCCAGTTCAGTTCCGAACCAACTGGTGGTAAAGAGGGTGATCCCGGCGAGGGAGAGGGCGATTAGGGGTTTGTGTAAGTCATTGGTGGAGGCGGTTTGTTCCGGATTGGGAACGAGGATAAAAAACGGCTGACCTTTGAAATCTTGCTGAAAAATAATTAAGAAGCGATCGCCGAATTTATCTTCGATTTTGGCGCGAATTTTTTGATAGGCAGACTCCGGGGGCGATCGCAACTGACCCCGACAGATCACCGCTTGCGGACGGTAATCAATCTGATGTAGGGCGTACACCGTCCAATCAAAACAATCCCGCAGTTCCTGTTCTTCCCCATCATTCAGGGCGCGTAATTCCTGGGCACTGGCGGGAGGACCTATGCGAGATACCGCTTTGATTCCGGCAGATTCCCGGGCTGGATCAACTCCTGAATCCTGTTCTAATGGGGAAGGCATATCCCGGCGACCCCAGAAAAAGAGTATCCAGTAGATCAGGGGCGACACCACAAATGAACCGAGGGCGACTTCAGTGGGTAAGGGACTGTCTTCGCCATGAATGACAAACCAAACCATCCACAGGAATGCAGGGGCCATTAATGCCAACCACAACACCCAAAGCGGAGTGCGCGTCAGGTGTGCCACACGCTGCCGCAAGATAATGTATGTAATAAATCCTAGAAGCAGTAACCAGAGAATCATGCTATGCCCAAACAACCACGGGCTGTCCTGGATAATATTTTTGCCTTTTCTCCCAATCGAGAGACCCTAGGCGCGACAGCTTATCTTATTGTAGAAAACAACGCGAATATCCTGGTAGATTGTCCCCCCTGGGATGAATCGACGGAGGAATTCCTGACTCAGCAAGGGGGCGTGCAGTGGCTATTTTTGACCCATCGGGGGGGGATTTCCAAAGTTAAGGACATTCAAAAGGCAACGGGCGCTCAAGTGGTGATTCAAGAGTGGGAAGCCTATTTACTGCCAGAATTGACCGTGCAGACATTTGAGAAGGATTGCACCCTGAGTCCCCATTGTCAGGGAATTTGGACCCCCGGTCATTCCCCTGGGTCCTCCTGTTTATATTATGGCGGGCACGGTGGGGTTTTATTCGTGGGGCGGCATTTACTTCCGAATGCTCAGGGAGAACCGATGCCTTTGAGAACCTCTAAAACCTTTCACTGGACCCGCCAAATTCAGGCTGTTAAGGCGCTGCAAGAGCGATTTACACCTGAGAGCTTGCACTATATCTGTCCCGGGGCGAGTACGGGCTTTTTACGGGGGAAACGGGTGATTGACTCGGCTTATGAGCATCTGGCGGCGATCGATGTTCAGGGGTTGCGGGAGTTGGAGCCTGTTCTGTGAGCCACTCACCCGGCGGGGGATTTATCCCCCGCCTAACAGCTCAAGTCGGTTGAAACCGACATCTTGCACCAGTGGCAACACCCGGCGGGGGATAAATCCCCCGCCTAATAGCTAAAGTCGGTTGAAACCGACTGAAAACACCACTGTATCAGACTTGCAGTCGGTTAACACGGACTAAAAACACAACGCGATAAGACTTGCAGTCGTCTTTAGACGACTTTAGCTATGAGGCGGGGGATTTATCCCCCGCCGGTTGTTGAGAATGGTGCTGAAAACACCACTGTATCAGACTTGCAGTCGTCTTTAGACGACTTTAGCTATGAGGCGGGGGATTTATCCCCCGCCGGTGTTGAGAATGGTGCAAGATGTCAGTAAAATGCAACTCAATAGTGCGTGTCCTTGAATTTGGTAAAAATCATGTCCGTTGCAACTCCTTACTCGAACGCGCCTGATGTTTCAACCGAAGATTATCTAGTCGTCGGTTTGGCAACTTGTTTTCTTAAGCAAGATGGGGAAGTCCATCAGGTCAAAATTGTAGAACCAATTCCTTCGGCGGCTTTAGAAGCGATTCTCAAGGGAATTCCTACATCTTATGAAATGGCTTGTGCCACTACCCTGGGGACAGTTTTGGAGGGTGAACAGCCGAAACTGTTACCGGAATTTCCGGCAGATGCTCAATTCTGTGATGATTTTGTAGAACGGGCGATTTCGACGGTTCGCACCTATCAACATCGTCCTCAAGCTTGCGAGGCGATCGCGATTGGGTCAACTTATCGCGAATTGAACTATTCTGTGGAGCGCAAGCGGGTTCTGAATTCCGATAATATTGTCCGTACTGAGGATAATGTTAAGCAACATGAGTACACTCATAAGGTTTTGTAATTCGTCAGCATGGGGTGAGTTCGGCTTTAAACCGATGACTTGCTTCTTCTGACACCTATCAAAAATGAGGGATGAATCATTGTTGCAGTGGTGATAATTTATCCCTCATTTTAATGTAAAAATTACATAAAATGTTAGATTATAAATTTTAAAAATTAGTTGAATAGGCTCTATAATTTTTGTTGAAGTGGGTCAGAAATCTCATAAAATCAGAATCAGGTGATGCTGGATTGACTGGAGGGAAACATGGAACTGATGACGGAACGAATTGAATCGATTAAGGCGGGGGCAATCGGGGGATTGTCTGTGGCAGTTGCTTGGGGAGTGACGAGTTTGGGGAATCAGTTGATGTTATCCTCTGGGGTTGAGAGTTGGGGGATTTTTCCCGAATGGCAGCGGTTGTGGTTGAGTGGCGCAAGTGCGGGAGTTGCGGGTTTTTTATTTGGGGTGACTTATCGTTATATTATCCGGGATGATGTGAATCCTCATTTGAAATCTGGGGCGGTATTTGCGTTTGGATTAGTGCGAGGATTGGCGCAAGTTGAGGTGGGATTAAGTAACCCGAATACGGTGTTGCCGGTGGCGGTGATGGCGAGTGAAAGTATTTTAATGTTTGCGGTGGCGAGGGTTTTGTTAGATGCTGCGATCGCCCGTCATTGGGTTAAGCCTTTTTCTAGTTTTTAAAGCGCCTGATCCAAGGCACAGGGGAGGGAATTGGATAGGACTTTTGGGTTTAAGTTTATGGGGGAACCCCACCCTAACCCTCCTTACAACGGTAGATTTTTTACCCGGTGTCCCCGGGTATAATACTGAGTGGATAGACTCCATTATAGCCGATTGAATTAAAGGGGTCCCTATTCGCTTGTTTCCTCTGATTCCCGACCCCTTACTTCTACATCCCCTGACTCTAGCCCTCAATACTTGTTAATCGTAAAAAACCTACTGTTGTAAGTCTCCCCTATCTGCGCCATCTCTCTTATCTCCTTCATCCTCTCCAACTTCTCCATCTGAATTAGTCCTGTTCATCCAGTATCCGTTCCAATGCCACGCGATCGACTCGGCGGGGGTAGCGTTTCTCCATTGGGATTTTTTCAACGACGCGCAACGCTTCTACATTGGCCCATTGTAGGGATTCTAGGACAGAGGATAAACTGCGTTGAGATAAGGTGCGATCGCCACTTTTATCAGCCATTTCTACCACTAAGGTTCGCTGATAGCGATAGGAAAAAAAGGCGATCCGTTGGACTTCCCGATTGTAATCCACCGCGCACTCTACAGTTAGGGGATAAATCACGCCGAATTTATCCTGAAGGCAATCTTGGCAGGGTCCAAGTAACCACAATCGTCCCTGGGAGTCTAAGTATCCCGCATCTCCAGTGCGATGCCATTGTTGTTCCCCGACTCGAAAGTTCATGGGTTCGTCCCCGAGTTCGTTTAAGGTTCGGGTGATGAAGCGATCGCCTTGCAAGACAATTTCTCCGGGTTCTGCAAGAGGGCGACAGGTGGCTTCAAATTCGGCTTGATTTTGATAAGGGGCGACGGGTGCGCCCCATTGGTTGGGGATAATTCTTAACTGGATATCTGGGGCGGGTTTACCCACGAGTAAGCCTTTTCCCCTCTGCATTTGACTAACGTCGTTGGCTTCAATTTCTCGGCGAGAGAGGCTGGCGATCGCGGCGGTTTCTCCATAAATTGCGATAATTTCTGCTTGGGGTGCAATTTGATTCACTTGATTGAGCAGACTGGGCAAAACTGGCGTTCCCCAAATAAATATTTTATACGCAGGGGTTAATAATTCTCTTTTTTTAATCAACGCCTCGATTAGGTTCTCAAGTAAGGTGGGAGAAGCCGCAATCCGATTGGGGTGATATTTATTGACAGCATCAATAATCGGTTTGGTTTGATGAATTAAAGGCTGTTTTGTTTTGAATTTGGGCAATAAGCTAGTCAGCCCTAACCCTATATTAATTAATCCGAGAAGCGGTTGGAGGGTAATATCTATTTCTCCCGGATGGGTGAGGAGAATTTCGGAGAGTGATTTTTGCTGTAAGATTAAATGCTCGTGAGTCAATTCAATAAATTTTAATTGCTCATATAATCCGACTGTGGAAACAATTACTGCGGGAGTTTCTGGCTCAACTTCGGTAATTTTAGGGTCGGGTTCTAGGGGTTGTGCTCTTTGCCAAGAAATCAGGGTGGGGAGGGAAAACCCGACGGTAAATTTAAGCGAAATTTTGCGAAAAGCCCGGGAGAAAAACCGCCAAATTAGATTTTTTGGGGTGGTAATGACCGCTTTGGGACGGCACAATGTAGAGGCGCGATCAAGTTCATCCGACTGGGCATCGGGGTCGAGGATTAAGGCGATCGCACCGAGTCTAAAAATGGCAATCAACGCGACGTAAAAATCTGTTGACAGCGGCAGCATGAGCAAGATGGTATCTCCCCTCTGCATCCCTTGTTGTCGCAACAGGGTCACTCCCCGACGCGCCCTCAACTCCAACTCAGCAAAACTGACCCTGCCCCTTGCACCGCGTCGCATCTCCAGGATGGCGGGAGTCTCTGGGGTTTCTTCAACTTGTTTGTGTAGAATTTCGGCAATATTCATCGCTCAAGGAGTGGGATAAAGGCAGGCGTTGATTTGCCATTTTAAGCCAGCATCGCTGCTGGAAACTACATCGGCATCCCCATCGCCACCGGATTTAAGGGTTGGACAAAAACCGTTTGGATTGGGCTATTTTAGAAATATATCCTATGACTTGACCCCTTGGGAAATACGAACGGCCATTTTAACAGAGATACCACGAAGGGGATGGGGGAGCCTCTAACCGGAGAGGGAGGTGGGGAGTTCGGGGGGATGGGGAGGTTGGGGGAGATGGGGAGGTTGGGGGAGAAATGGAAGCGATTAATGTCGTTTTACTATCGAACAAAAAGATAAAAGGGAAATTTTTATTATAATTTTAAACGGGATGATAAAAGTTTATTTTTAATGATAAAAAAGCCAAATGTTGGGGAAGTCGGTGCAGGATTGGCTCGGCCAACGGAGCAGATGTATCCTGCGTCACATTTAGCCCTCCCCATTGAGATTAAAATTTTCAATTAATGGCCCGGGTCCGGATTTGATTCCACTCAAAACAGGAAAACCTGCCCTGATCATACCTGAGCAATGTCCGGAATTATAATAAAAATTCGGTTAAACTGCTAACTGATGTCGTGCATTCCTCTCTAATCGGTTTAATTTTATGCGTAAAACGAAGATTATCTGCACTCTCGGTCCGGCTAGTTGCGATCGCAAGACCATCACAGAAATGGTTCTAGCGGGAATGGATGTAGCTCGCTTAAACTTCTCCCACGGCGACTATGCCACTCACGAACAAAATATCCGAACCATTCGCGAAGTGTCCGCCGAATTAAATAAACCGATCGCGATTATGCAGGATTTACAAGGTCCGAAAATCCGAGTCGGAGAAATGGAACCTGCGGTGTTCCTCCATCCTGGGGATCCAACCATCATTACGATGCTAGAGGTACTCGGGAATGCTCAACGCTTTAGTTCCACCTATAAAGGATTAGCCGATGATGTTAAAGAAGGCGATTTAATCCTCATTGATGATGGTCTGATTTGTATCCAAGCTAATCGGATTTATGAAAAAGAAATTTACGGAACAGTAATTTATGGGGGTCCGGTCAAAAGCCACAAAGGAATTAATCTTAGGCATTCTTCAATTTCTGCTCCAGCCATGACGCAAAAAGATATTGAAGATTTGAATTTTGGCTTGGATCAGAACATTGATTATGTGGCCCTCTCTTTCGTTCGGGAAGCATCGGACATCAAAGAAGTAAAAGGGGCAATTAGGCGCAAAGACAAATACGCTCATGTTATTGCTAAAATCGAGCGTCATGAAGCCTTAGATTGTTTAGATGAGATTGTAGAAACGGCAGATGTTGTCATGGTAGCTCGTGGAGATTTAGGGGTAGAAATTCCCTTAGAACGGGTTCCTACCCTCCAAAAATCGATTTTACAAGCCTGTTGGACTCATCAAAAACCTGTGATTGTCGCCACTCAAATGTTAGAGTCCATGATTCACAATCCGCGCCCGACTCGTGCGGAAGTCTCGGACATTGCCAATGCGATTTATGATGGAGCAGATGCTCTGATGCTGTCGGGAGAAACGGCAGTGGGAGATTATCCCATTGAGTCGGTGAGAACAATGGCGCTGATTGCAGAAACTGCCGAGGCTCAGTTAACCTCTTCCCGACAATATGTGACGGGAATTGAGGCATATCCGATTGGCAACTCGGTGGTTCATG
The DNA here is from genome assembly GCF_025370875.1 of Laspinema palackyanum D2c. Taxonomy (NCBI): domain Bacteria; kingdom Bacillati; phylum Cyanobacteriota; class Cyanophyceae; order Oscillatoriales; family Laspinemataceae; genus Laspinema; species Laspinema palackyanum. The sequence continues at coordinate 3,418 of NZ_JAMXFD010000042.1, read as the reverse complement.
CGGGCTGCCAACTGGCTGAAAATCTCCATGCCAAGGCGCTGATTTGCTTTACCGAACATGGATTCACTGCTCGGTTGTTGTCGAAATATCGCCAATCTATCCCAGCGATCGCTGTCACTACGGATGAGTTTATTCAACGGCGCATCGCTCTATATTGGGGTTTACAATCTTTACAACTGGAAGAGGTCTCTAATACCGATGAAATGATTGTTTTATTAGAAAAAACAGTCCTTGAACAAAAATTCGTCGAAAAAGGAGACCTCGTGGTGATTATTGCCGGGTTACCCCTCCCAATTACCGGGGTAACTAACTTGATTAAAGTGCATCGGATTGGGGAAAGTTATGCAGTTTAGGGGCAAAAAACAGGACTTCCGCAATCTTTACCCCTAAACCCTCAATGTAGAGGCGAGAAAGCGAATCGTCTCTACATTATGGTTTTAAAGGGATGAAACAGCAGTAAACGGTTGGAACCCTCGCTTCCCTTCTGTTGAATTTGACAATAAACGGTTTAAAATAGGTGGCAGTCCAGTCAATTGGGAATCAATTCGATGCGTTTACCTCAAAAATTAATGCTGCTCGGGTCTGGCGAACTTGGGAAAGAGTTTACGATCGCCGCTCAACGTCTCGGGAATACCGTGATTGCCGTTGATCGCTATGCCAATGCTCCGGCGATGCAAGTGGCGGATTATTCTGAAGTGATTTCTATGCTAAATCCCGACGATTTGGAACGAATCGTAAATCACTATCAGCCCAATTTTATTATACCTGAAATTGAAGCCATTCGCACGGAAAAATTACTCGAATTTGAAAAAGATCGCGGCATTGTTGTCATTCCCACGGCGAAGGCAACCAACTACACGATGAATCGCGATCGCATTCGGGAACTCGCTCATCGAGAATTAGGCATTAGAACCGCTAAATATGCTTATGCTACCACCTTAGAAGAATTAATCGCCGCTTCGGAACAAATTGGATTTCCCAATGTGGTTAAACCTGTGATGTCTTCTTCGGGAAAAGGACAATCTACCGTTCGCGATCGCAGCGAAGTGGAGGCATCCTGGAACTATGCGATCGCCGGTTCCCGAGGGGATACTCAAAAGCTAATTGTTGAGGAATTCATTGAGTTTGAACTGGAAATTACCCTGCTGACAATCCGCCAGTGGGATCGTCCCACGTTGTTTTGTCCGGCGATCGGTCATCGTCAGGAACGCGGCGACTATCAAGAATCTTGGCAACCGGCAGATATTTCAACTGAACGAATCCAAGAAGCGGAGGCGATCGCTCAAAAAGTCACCGATGCTTTAGGCGGTGCCGGTATTTTCGGCGTTGAGTTTTTTATCACCCAAAATGAGACGATTTTCTCCGAACTCTCCCCCCGTCCCCACGATACCGGCATGGTGACTCTAATCTCTCAAAATCTCAACGAGTTTGAACTTCATCTCAGAGCTATTTTAGGGTTACCTATTCCCAAAATTGAACAATTTGGTCCTTCTGCGAGTGCCGTTATTTTAGCCCAAGAGCATTCGGATTCAATTTCTTATCAAGGGGTCGCCGATGCCCTGATAGAACCGGATGTTGATTTAAGATTATTTGGTAAACCCGATTCTCGTCCCTACCGCCGCATGGGAGTCGCTTTGGCAAAAGGTCAAACCATTGCAGAAGCTAGGGCAAAAGCAACCCGGGCCGCTAATACTGTGAAAATTGGCAAATAATACCCAAAAAAGCCTAGGCGATCGGTACAGGAAGGGGGAAAAGCTGGGGTTTTTGACAAAATTTCTGCCCCTGAACACCCAATTTGAGCCAAAACCCTGGTTTTGGTTACTGCTTCTTTAATCGGGTACCAATGCCCTAAATCTATGACTCCCAAAGCGACAACCGGCGGGGGTTTAAACGATTGGCGGCCTAACAGAATCAAGTCGGTTGAAACCAACATCTTGCAGCAGTGGCGACACCCGGCGGGGGTTTAAACGATTGGCGGCCTAACAGCTAAAGTCGGTTGAAACCGACTGAAAACACCACTGTATCAGACTTGCAGTCGGTTTTTAACCGAATGCAAGCTATGAGGCGGCCAATCGTTTAAACCCCCGCCGGTTGTCGCCAGTGTATCAGACTTGCAGTCGGTTTTTAACCGACTTTAGCTATTAGGCGGGGGATTTATCCCCCGCCGTAGAGGCGCTTATAAAAGCGCCTCTACAGGCTAAAAGGTTTAAACCCCCGCCGGTTGTTGAGAGTAATCTTTAGACGACTTTAGCTATGAGGCGGCCAATCGTTTTAAAACCCACCCCGGTGTTGAGAATGGTGCAAAATGTCAGAAAGCCGGATTCGGGATCACTCTGTCTGGGGGATGAGGGATAAATCTCTCTAGTGAGGGAGCCGGTTTTTCCTTTTATTGTCGCATAATATTAACAGTTTCTAAATAAACCCTCCTACTATCGGCGTGTCTTAGTCTTGGCTTCTGTCAAGACTAAGCATTCTTTCATTGCTTTAGCTATTAAAGTCGGAGGCCCAATTTAAAAATTAAAACCCAGTTTCTATTAATACTAACTAAATTTTTAGAATTTTTAGCTATTTTTGTTGTTTAGTTTAGCGTTTAAATCGTTAAAAATAGGGTTTATATATTGCCTGATTAAATAATGAATCAAGGCAATCAATTAGAAATTAATCACAAGGAGAATCCCTTAAAATGTTTAACCCTTTAAAAGTCACCTTAACTTTGATGACATCTGGAGTCTTGGCCTTAATGCTCCCGGTTTCCAAGGGAGCGATCGCCCAAGAATATCCAGGCTGTTTTATGATTGATTCTTCCGGTCAAGCGAGGAATCTCAACAATCTCTGTGAGCCCCCATTGCAAACAGCCACACCGGGCGGCCAAGTTCCCGGACAAGGGGGCAATGTCCCAGGGGCAGAGGCAGTAGCACCGGGTCAGATCCAAACCCTCCCTGATGGCACGACTATTCAAACCCTCCCCGATGGCAGGACTATTCAAACCCTCCCCGATGGCACAACGGTGACAAATGGGACGGGTTCTAACCCGATTCAAACAGTGCCAGGGACCCCCCAAGGTATTCCCACTCCCCAGCAGGTTCCCGCAGGAACTCCCATCCAGCAGGTTCCCGCAGGAACTCCCATCCAGCAGGTTCCCGCAGGAACTCCCATCCAGCAGGTTCCCGCAGGAACTC
>NZ_JAMXFD010000042.1:0-139 GCF_025370875.1 Laspinema palackyanum D2c | reverse complement strand
CCATCCAAACGACTCCTGGGGATTTTCAAGTCAATCCCGGAGTTCAGCAGCAAGTCAATCCTGGAGTTCAGCAACAGCAAATTGGTCCGGGAGTTCGGCAACCGACGATTAATCCTGGAGTTCAGCAACAGCAAATTGG
>NZ_JAMXFD010000041.1 GCF_025370875.1 Laspinema palackyanum D2c | reverse complement strand
TGGATCCTTCAGTTCCTAGGGGCCTCCTGCCAGAAATATTATTTACTGACTTGATTCAACCTGCGGAATGTGGGTTTAATCTGAAATGCCAGTTGTTGGGGCGTCTTAATCTGACTGAGGTCTCCAAAATAAGTTTTTAAATATTTTGCGCTTTCCCGGATTAACAAATCCTCGACATCTACTGCGGCAATCCGATTCACCCGATCGCCTTCAATTTGATAGGGAAGTTGCGGGACTGAAGTCGCCACCAACAGTCCCGATCGCTCCATAATAAAGGTCTGTCCCGATTTGCCAATTTTAATATTTTCTAAAAATTCCCGAATATGGGATAAAACAAAATCTACTCCTAAGACCCCGCGCAAAATTTCCCCCTCTTCATAAAGCGGTTGTGCGAGGGTAATTTTTAGCCTAGGGTCTTTAAAATCCACATAAATATCACTCCAAATCGGTTGATTAGCCTGCACAGCTTTCTCATACCAGGGACGAATTCGCGGATCATAAGGATTACCGGACTCTAACAATTCTCCTGGATTGCCAAAATTGTCCACAGCATAACTATGAAAATTTCCCCCAGTAGAACGACCTGCACGACCAATTTCCCAGCGGTTATTATTTTGAAAGCCTAATCCGATAAATTCCCCATCAGCACCTCCTAAATAAATCGCGGAAACTGTAATGCGATCGACTAAATTGCGCTGCCGCCAAAATTGCCGAGTTAGACTGCCTGTATCTTGGGAATTCAGGTGACCTAACTCGATCGCATTGGCATTAATTTGATTAATCACCCGAGGCGCTTGTAAATAATCCCGCAATTGAGCTTCAATCCGTGCAACAATTTCAGCGCGTAACTGCGCCGCCAAGTCATTAACCGCTTGTTGTCCATTTTTCAAGGATAACCAACCCGTCAATCCCACCGCCACGGAAATTTGCAGAACAAATGGCACGACGAGCACCAGACGGATCGGGAATTTCCAGGTCTGAAACAGACGTTTGGGATTCAAGATGAAATTGCGTGTCACGCTCATAGTTGACCCCTTAGCGGGAAGAATTGCGGACCCGTCTTTGTCCCTCGGGTTGGTCTTGAAATAGTCGGGTATAGAATCTCTCAGGTTGTATCTGTTTCCCGAACCCGAGTGGGTGGGTTATCCAGTTTCGGCTAAATCAAGATAGAATCAATCTGCCTGATTTAATTCCTTAACACCGATTAACTCGATGTTTTACCCTAGCCCGTATTCCCACTCGCATTACCAAACAATTTGCGATCGCTCATTCACCACGCGATGATAAACCACTTCGGTTTGTTGCGCCAATTTCGGCCAGCTAAATCGTCGGTTTAAATCCGCATAAGCATTATCAATCAACCACTGAACATACTCTGGATTTTTCAACACATCGAGGATTCCCCAAGCGAGGGAGTCGGGATTATTGGTCCAGGTGACGACGCCGGTTTTGGTATGTTGGACCACCTCGGGTAATCCTCCAGTATCGGACACTACCACAGGCACCCGGGCGGCAAAACTTTCTAAGGCGACAATGCCAAAGGGTTCATAGAGACTGGGGAAGACGGCACAATCGGCTACTGCTTGGAATTTGTGCAGGTCATCCTCAAACATGAAGCCGGTAAAATAGCACTTATCCCAAATATTTAAGGCTGAGGCTAATTGTTTAAGGTGGTCGGTATTGCCACCGCCGACAATGGCAAATTTGACCAATCCTCCCATTTCCCAGAGGATTTTTGGGGCCGATCTTAATAACACTTCCACGCCTTTTTCATAGGTCATTCGACCGACATAGTAGACGATTTTTTCATGATCGCCCGCAAACTGACGGCGAAAGGTTTGGGCATCAAAATCCTGCCACCGGGGTTTTTTTTCGGCCCGGATACCATTAAAAATGACGTCGATTTTATCCCAGGGACAGCCTAATGCTTGTTCCACTTCTCGCCGCATATAGTCGCTACAGACGATGGTTCGCCAGGAGTTGTACACCAAGTCTCTTTCTTTCTGGGCGATATACCCCTGGATCTCGTTATGAATGCCGTTGTTGCGGCCATGTTCGGTGGCGTGGATGGTGGCAATTAGGGGAATTTTAAAGTGGTGTTTGAGGGCGATCGCCGCATCGGCGACTAACCAATCATGGGCGTGAATTAGGTCGAAGGGTCCTTCTTCTAAAATCAATTTGCCCCCATGACGTCCCATGCTCTCGTTCATGTTGGCAACCCAGTGGAAGAAGTCATGTCCATGTTCGACGGGGACCCGATGCACGTCAATTCCTTCCAGTTGTTCATACATCGGGGCATGACCAAATTCCACCGTGATTAAATGGACGGAATGGCCCAATTTCACCAACTCCGGATATAATTCGGCAACGTGACGTGCAATACCCCCGACAATCCGGGGAGGAAACTCCCAAGTGAGTACCAGAATTTTCATGGACGCAGATTAGACAAATTTAGGTTTGCATAGAACTGACATTTTGCACCCGTGGCAACAACCGGCGGGGTGGCAACAACCGGCGGGGTGGCAACAGTGGCAACAACCGGCGGGGGTTAAAACCCCCGCCTAATAGCTAAAGTCGTCTAAAGACGACTGCAAGCCTGATACAGTGGTGTTTTTAGTCGGTTTTCAACCGACTTGAGCTGTTAGGCGGGGGTTTTAACCCCCGCCGATTGTGGGTTACCCCCGCCGATTGTGGGTTACCCCCCGCCGGTTGTTGCTTGCTCATCCGGTTGCAATAATGGCTCAATCTCTTCACGATACCGTTGCCATGCCGCTAATGCTGCTGAATCTGATGGAGTTTGTTGGCGCATTAAAATGACGCCCTGTTCAAATCCAATGATGCCATATTGGTCTGTGGCATGGAGTTGTTCGATGAAGGGGACTAAATCGCGAAAGAGGGCGCGGTCATGTTTGAAGGCGGGGAGATATTGCTGGAGTTGCCATAAGTCGGCGATCGCATATTCGACGTTGACCTCTTCTGCGGCATCATTGCGAAACCGCAAAAACGGAAAGCGCAGAATCTCTCGGCGTCCGGAGAGGGAAGGCACTAAATAGGTGGTGGCGGAAACACTGGCATCCGGGGGAATCTGGGACATTAAGTTGCGGATGTGGCCACTATGTTGCCACTGCTGCGGCAGGGAAACGTAGACCCACGGGTCGATGGAGTCGGGGATAATAAAATAAAAGGTACGATTGGGGTTGGAGGTAAAGGTAAACAATAGGGAGAGCCCGATGCAAATGGCCCAAAAGCGCTGCATGGAAATTTTGAGCAGTTTGGGATGGGTTTCCCACCAGTAGTCGGCTTTTTTGCGGAGGGGTTCGAGGAGGGTACTGAGGCGATCGCCCCAGGTGGTCATCTTGCCGGTTAATAAATTGGTCTGGGGGGTTTGCTTCGGTTCATTGATGGGGACGGGCGGTGGGGTCGGTTTATTCCAGAGTCCCTGGCGAATCACGTCCCGGACTGGGGTTTCCAGGGACTGTTGCCGGTAGGACCACCAGAGGATTGCCCCATAACATAGACCCGGGACGACGGTCATAGCATAGCGAATATTAATGGATAAGGCCGTTTGACCTTGCTGTAAGAAAATCGCCAGCAGGGGAAATCCGGCGATCGCCCAGGCACTGGGAGAGAAGGCGGGAATAAAGGCCAAGGGCAACCATTGTCCCAGGAGATACTTAATTTTTCCCCCAATTGGGGTAATAATCTCCCAAATCACCAATCCCGGTTGACTGATAAAGGCCCAAAGAATCTCCAAGGTGGTCGCTTCTTCTTTGTCTATATACTGCCCGAACCGTTCAATGGTAAACCGTCGAGAAATATCGTCGGAAAACAGGGGCATCACCAAGTTGGTCAACAGGGCAATATAGGTGAAGCTGAGGGTACAAATGGCTAATCCCATTTTGGGATAGCGTTTGCTGAGGATCATGTACATTCCGACGCCAAAGAGGGAGATGCCGCCATCGGCGCGGACGGCGAGGATGCAGAGGGCCAGGGGCCAAAAGAGCCACCACCAGCGTTTTTCCATTGCCAACAACAGACTGAAGACAAACAGGGGCATCTGGAAGTTGTCATGGAAGTTGGAGAGGGTGGGACCGGCGATCGCATTGGCGGCATAATAGCTGACGGCGATCCAACTGGCGATCGCCGGTTGCAGATAGACTCGGGCCAGAGCATAGAGTACCCCTCCCGCAGCGGTGACCATCGTCACATGGAGCACGCTCAAGGTTACCGGAGAGGGAAACAGACTGTAAATGGGTAGCCAGAGTAATAAGGCCGGGGTAAAATGTTGTCCGAGACGGTGATAGGAAACGTCTGGGACTTCTCCACTATGGACAACATTGGTGGAAAGACCCGAAGACAGAGAACTTTGGAACAACCGTCCCTGGGTGCTATTCCAAAAGACTTGGTTAAAAATTCCCTGGTCAAAAGAGGCGTAAAAGGTGTAGTAGCGGTGGAGGGTGAAGACTAGGGTCACCACAAAGAAGGCGATCGCAACTGTGACCACCAACCGACCCCCTGAATTTTTCGGCAAATTTGACAACATTCCTCGCTTAAGTCTTAAGAAAATGTTAAGGTTTGACAACTACCGTTCTGCTGCCTCAACAGGTTGAAAGTTGAGGTTCCATTGGGTGGGTTTAGACCAGTCCAGAGGCCCTAGCTTTTTTCCTTCTGGGCAGTCAAGTCGGGATGAGAGTGGAATCCTTTTTACTCTTTCACGAATCGACAATAAACAGGATAATTTATAAATATAAAGAAAAACAAAAGAACCACTAGGGCGATCGAGTCACTTGTCTCAAGCTCAAAATGAGTGTTACTTTTTTAGCCGCATTGCCGCAAGGGGATTGCATGAGGGCAGTTCCGGAAAAAACCATGCATCAGAACGATGAAGCACCTTTACAGCTTGTCCTATTTGTTGATAGGCGTCCCAGATCCAGTGAACAAATTCGGAAAATCCGCAGTTATTTTCAGAAACGGCGGACAGGTATCCCCTTTGACTTGGAGATTATCGATGTTAGCGAACAGCCTTATCTGGCTGAACAGTTTAAACTCGTAGCGACTCCGGCTTTGATTAAACTCCACCCGGGCCCCCGACAAGTTCTTGCCGGTAGTAATTTAGTCGGAGAACTGGATAAGTGGTGGGATCGCTGGCAAAAGTCCGTGGAAGAGTATCTCAGCAAGCAGGCATCATCCGAGGCGATCGGGCATTATCCCAGGAAACCCATCTCTTCTGAACTGGCACATTCGGCTGAACTGATGGAACTCTCCGATGAAATTTTTCGCCTGAAGCAGGAAAAAGAAGAACTGCTGGACCAAGTCCATTTTAAGGACCGCCTGATTGCCATGTTAGCCCATGAGTTGCGAAATCCTCTGACAGCAGCTTCTCTGGCTTTAGAAACCCTAGAAATCACTTACAAACCGGAAAAATCTCTCAATCCCGAGGCGGTATCCGCGCTGCGATCGCGATTAATTTACCATGCGCGGACTCAAACCCGCCTGATCGATCGCATGATCTCAGATATCCTCGTTGCTGCTCATAGCACAAATAGTGCCGAGTTTCACATTCATCCCAAGAAACTCAACCTCAAAACCCTGACGTTGAACATTCTGGACAATTTTAAAGACCGCTTATTAGCGAAATCCCATACCCTCAAAACTGACATTCCCAATGATTTACCCTCGGTTTATGCTGATGGAGAACGGGTCCGCCAGGTGATTGTAAATCTTTTGGATAATGCCATTAAGTACACTCCCCAAGGCGGACAAATTGAAGTTTGTATCTTGCACCGCACGACACAAAAGGTTCAAGTTAGCGTCATTGACACGGGTCCAGGGATTCCCGAAGAAAATCAGGATCATATTTTTGAGGATAAGTTTCGGCTCAAGCGCGATGAACAAAAAGATGGTTATGGAATCGGTTTAAGTTTATGTAAGCGCTTAATTAGAGCAAATTGTGGGGAAATTTGGGTGGATTCTTCTTGCAATAAAGGGAGTGCTTTTCACTTTACCCTCCCGGTGTATCGACAGTAGAAATGACTGGATTAAATTAGACTTCTTGCAAAATTCTAAAAAGCCGATTGGCGTTGTTATAGGGGGCTAGAGAGAATTTTGCAAGAGGTCTGTGGTAGTCTTCAATCCCCTCCTGTGAGCACATCTTGTAAGAAGGGGGCTAAATCTCGATTCAGCCGACCCGATCGCACGAATTCAGCATAAGTATCCGCTTCGATCGCCAAGAGTTCTTCTTTGAATTGTTCCCGGGCAAAATCCTGGAGTTCCGGTTCTTGAGTTCGCATTTGGTTAATGTTATGTTGAATTTCCTTGACTTGTCCTTCGACTAAGGCAGTCTGATAGCGACGAAACTCCCAGTCAATATCGGGTCCCTCTTGTTCTTCTTTTAAGTGGGTGAGGACTCGCTGGAGTGCGGCGCGACGGGCGATCGCCTCTAAATAGTTCTGCTGGACTGTTTGATCTCCCAACAAATTCAGAACTTTCAGCAGGGGTTTGGTGGTTAAACCCTGAACCAGTAAGGTAAATAAAACCACCCCAAATACGGTGGCAATAATTTCCTCTCGGGCTTCTAAAACCATCGGGACAGACAAGGCGAGGGCGATGGAAACGGAACCGCGCAATCCCCCCCACCACAAGACGGTTTGCTGCCGCAGATTGATGTCCGATTTTACCATGATATTGCTCAAGGCACCTAGGGCATAAATGGCGATCGCCCGGGTGACTAACATCGCGACTAAGGTAATGGCAATGGTATCTAAATTTCGAGCAAGGGAAGCAAACTGGATTTGGTCGCCAATCAGCAAAAAGACAATGGAGTTGACAAAAAAGGCTAAAAACTCCCAAAACTCAGTCACAATCAGCCTGGTGCGCGGATTCATGCCAATTCGTGAGCCAAAGTTACCCAAGATTAACCCCACGGTGACGACGCCAATCACCCCGGATCCCCCCAGTTCTTCGACGACGAGATAAGTGCCGTAGGCGGAGACAAGGGTTAAGGATTGTTCCACCAGGGGTAAATCAAAGCGTTGGGTGAGGTAGGAAATCCCAAATCCGATTAAGCTGCCGATGCCAATACCAATGCCGACAAACGCACCAAATTGGGCGATCGTCCCGCGTAGTTCTAATTGATTGGTTCCTAATGCCAGTCCCACGAGTAAGCTAAAGGCAACCACCGCTACCCCGTCATTGAATAAACTTTCCCCTTCCATTAGGGTGGAGAGGCGTTTTTCGACCCCGAGTTCTCGAAATAGGGCAATCACGGAAATCGGGTCCGTGGCGGAGAGACTCGCGCCGATTAACAAGGCAGTAGCAACGGGAATGGCGGCAAACTGATTGAGGGCGATCGCAATCCCTAGGACGGAAATCAGAACCCCGAGAATCGCATACAAGCTCACCGGGACTAACTCTCGTTTTAAGTCTTTCCACCGCAGATTCCAAGCGGCTTCAAATAACAACGGTGGCAAAAATATCGACAGGATCAGGGCCGGGGAGAGGTTGACGAGGCGCACATCGACGAAGGCTAAACCTAATCCGACGATCACTAACAACAGGGTGTAGGGAATTTGTCGCACCCAACTGAAAATTTGCGGCAGTGTGGCCACGCTTAGGGAAACGGTGAGGACAAGGAGAAAGCGCTCTAAGCTCTGCTGGATAAGCGTTTCACCTGTGGTTGGTTCTATTGACATGACGACACGATAAATGAAGTTTTCTGTAATGATGGGTGATTGTTTAGATTTCGTTTTAGCATACCGCGTCAGTTGGGATGGGTGACAGAAGGTTTTTGGGCGGGAGATTTCATCAAAAATTGTAGATTGCACCTATTGCACTTCTGGGAGAGTACCCAGCCCTACATCAAACAGGCGATCGCCCCTTTTGACAAGATACCCTAGGGAGAGATTCGGTTGAAATCAGGATTTGGAGAGCGCATCTCAACATTCACACTTCAGATTTAACGCCGAATCTCTAACACAATCGGACAAAATTATGATAAGATAAACCCAATAAATCCTCGGGGAATAGTAGCGCGTTAGGCCAGCACTTGCCTAACTGTCCCCACTTCTATTTTTGAATACCAAGTCTATGGACAATCGACGGGTAATCAGCGGATTGATTATCTTCAAGGTTGACAATCCACCTGTCCCGGCGACTTGTTTGCTGTTGAATCAATTAAATCAATGAAAAGAAAAGAAATTAATCCAGCCGATGCTTATGCCCTCTTAGAGAATGCTATTTTCTGTTATCAGGGGGAACCATCGGGGACCGTAGCTGCCCATGATCCAGCCTTAGATGCACTCAACTACGATCAGTGCTTTATCCGAGATTTTATTTCTGGGGCTTTGATATTTTTAATTAAAGGAAAAACAGAGATTGTCAAAAATTTCCTCATTCATACCTTAGCCTTGCAGAAACATGAGAAAAGAATGGACTGCTTTGAACCGGGTCCAGGCTTAATGCCTGCCAGCTATAAAGTCATCTATGAAGATGGAAAAGAAGAATTGTTGGGGGATTTTGGCAACCATGCGATCGGTCGAGTTCCCCCGGTTGATTCGGGCTTTTGGTGGTTGTTTTTACTCCGCGCTTATGTTAAGAAAACTGGGGATATGTCCTTCGCCCATCAACCGGAATTTCAAGAAGGTATTAAACTCATTTTAGAGTTGTGTTTACGGTCTCGGTTCGAGATGTTTCCGACTCTGTTAGTTCCCGATGGTTCATTTATGATTGACCGCCGGATGGGGGTATATGGTCATCCTTTGGAAATCCAATCCCTGTTTTATATGGCCTTGCGATCGGCCCGGGAGTTACTGCGGTCCGACAATGAAGAGGACAGTTCCTATCTCCAAGCGATTAATAGCCGCTTAGGCTCTTTACGATACCACATTCGAGAATATTATTGGCTCGACTTAAAGCAATTAAACGAAATCCATCGATTTGAAAGCAATCAATTTGGAGAAAATGTGGCAAATAAGTTTAATATTTATCCCCGGTCAATTCCTCACTGGGTGACCTTATGGATGCCGGACCGAGGAGGATATTTAGCGGGAAATTTGGGTCCGGGTCGGATCGATTTTCGCTTTTTCAGTTTGGGCAATTTATTGGCAGTTTTAGGGTCGTTGTCATCGGAAGAAGAATCTCAAGGGATTATTCAACTGATTGAAGAACGCTGGTCAGATTTGGTAGGACGAATGCCGATCCAGATTGTTTTTCCAGCGGTTGAAAATCTGGAATGGGAGATTGTGACTGGATCTGACCCCAAAAATTATCCTTGGTCTTATCATAATGGGGGAAGTTGGCCGGTTTTAATTTGGCCTCTGGTGGCCGCATTTCAGAAAATGGGACGCCCGGAATTAGGGCAGAAAGCCCTAGATTTGGCTGGCGATCGCCTCATTGCAGATGAATGGCCGGAATATTATGATGGCAAAAATGGTCGCTTAATTGGCAAAGAGGCAAGGCGGTATCAAACTTGGACAATTTCCGGATATTTACTCGGAAAAATGCTCCAAGAAAACCCAGAGTCTCTTTCTTTGATGAGTTTTGACGAAGATCCAGAGATTCAAGGTTGTCCCGTTTAATTTAGACTGTTGGGTCACTCAAATTCCCGGCAGATACTCCCTAACCCCCTCCTGACCCAAGGGGAACTGTAATCACCTTACAAGAGTAAGGTTTTTACGCTTATGGTGATCTGCCTTACTTCCGGTCCCCTTCCCTGTGTCTTAGGGAGGGGACCGGAAGTGAGCTTATAATCTGAGGGAAATCCCTCTGAAGGTAACAAAACTACTCTGGTAAGGCTGTAATCACCCTCAATCTCCCGCCTCGAAAAAAGATTAACGACTAGAAAGGGGAGAAACATGACGGCGTTTGCGTAACGATCCTGCACCGACTAAACCGACTGCTAAGACTCCCAATACAGAAGTCGGTTCAGGGATAGAAACTGAGTCGTCTGATCCGGGAGTTTCAACGACGATCGGACCGCTAGGAGGTTGATTGAGATTAGAGGCGGAAACAATCCCATCAAACCAGGCATTGGCTAAAGTGGAGTAACCCTGGGGTGTAAAGTGAACCCCATCATAGAGATCATTGAGGGTGAACAAATTGCGGGTATCTACAAAGGAGAGGTTCTTTTGTTGATAGCGATCGCTGCCTAACAGACCCGGAATCATATTATTGTATAAAGCGGCCTCTTGTGCTAATCCTTCATTGGGGGCTAACGGGGCGATCGTGCTAATCAATAAATGAACATCGGAAGACCAGGCGAAGATTTTATCAATTAATGTGCCAAGTTCATCAATCGTTTCCTGGGCAGTTGTTGTATTTTGAAAGATAAAGTCGTTAGTTCCTGCCATCAACAGGATAACATCGGGAGTGGCGGCATTGAGCCAGTTATCGATATTAGACATCAAATCACCGCCCTCGGGGTAGGTGTCCCCGCTAACGGCGTATCCACCATGACCCTGATGATTGAGATCGAAGGGATAGGGTTGATTCCAACTCGTGGGGGCATTTGTGGTAGCACTTCCGACAAAATCAACATTGAATCCACTGTCATTCAGCAGCATCCAGAGGTCATCTCGATACCCCGCAAGGTCCTCCCCTTTGCCTCGGGTATTTGAATCCCCTAATGGCATAATTTTGAGGGGATTAGATTGGGTTAAAGAAAAGGCTTGTACCCTGGAGGGGGTTGCACCCAAAAGCACCAGGGTCGCAAAACCGGCACAAGTCAGGGTTAAACTCATTTTTTTCATGTTGTAATACCTCGGGTAAAATCGTCGAAATAAGTGAATAGAAGAGAGAGAGGCTTTTTGCTAAACTTCTCAACTACAACGGTGAGATTGAAAGAGTGTCGGGTCGAATCACCCAGGTGAAACTTAGGGGGATGTTTCACCCCAGGAAGGATAGCAGGACAGTCTCCGTTAGAAACTAGCGGTTTTCCAAAAATCCCCCCGATTTTGCAACAAAATAGAGTGAGCAACCTGATTTCTTGTTCTATTTTTTTGCCGACTCGGAAGCCCGAGGAAACAGGATATATTTCAGAAAATCTGTACCTGTAACCCCACCCTCCTGCATAGGGCTGAGGTTTCCTTGGGGTATCCTTTGCTTATTAGTTTGCGCTATGTTCTAATTCAGTCACTCTATCTTTGTGCTGACTTTGCTCAAGAGTCTTAATGTGCCTTGCAAACTTAGGTAGCCTCCAGAAAAGAAGAGGTGGGAAAACCTGTATTTTGAGCGAACGATTCACTGTTTTTGTTGATATACTCGCTTTAAAGCGTTATTTCCCGGAACAGGAAGAATCTGAAAAATTCGGGCAGAAGACCCCGTTTATATGAAATTCCGGGTCAAGTGACACATAAATTTTGACCCATGTCAAGCGGTAGATGGAGTAAAAATTTAGGGGATGTTGAGGAGATAGAGAGTTCGCTGAGTCTGATCAAAAATTTAGGTCACTGATGGATGTGAGGACCCTTGAAAAGCGGGTTCCCTTCAGCACTTAAAGATATTATAAAGTTTTTAGAAAAATCCGGAGGGGGTTTATCAAAATTTTATAGATCTGAATGTTTATTCGCGGCGATCGCCACGGAGAGATTCCCGTCCCCGGATACAAGAGTTCCCTCATCCTGGGAATCCAACTGAGGAAGGCAACTCCTCCGGCATCTCCCGGTTGCCAGGGGCCGATATTCCCCGAAGAACCGATGTTCGGGGGAGGTTGGGTCAAGATGCACCCCATCCACGGATTTCTTTAGAGGGGCAAACTGGTCACCCCAAAAATCTGACTGGGTTGGCGATCGCCCACTCGTTCCAAATAATGCCCAATATTCCGAGCAATTTCCAATCCACCGCTGGATTTGCGCGTCATTTCATTATCAATTGAATAAATCTCAATCGATTCCGATTTCCCTTTCAATGCGGAATCTGCTAGCCAGATAAAATCCCACGATTTCGCCGTACTCTTTTTGACTTCACCGGAAAAAACTAAGGCTTGGGATAACTTGCGGGTTAAGGCTTCCAAGCGAGCCGCTACATTCACTGCATCCCCTAATATAGTATAATCCTTTTTCACTTCCGAACCAATATTTCCCTCAATCACTTTCCCCTTGGCTAAACCAATCCCACTGTAGAGCACCCGCAACGGACTCCCTTCAGGGGAAGTATTTCGTAAAATTTCTAGTTCAGTCAAGATATCTAAACTCGCTTGGATGGCGTCATCAGCGCAATCCCCATCAAAATAAGCCATCACGCAATCCCCAATAAATTTAGTGACCTCTCCTCGGTGCTGAGTAATCACTGCCGTACAAATTGAAAAATAACTATTCACGACGGAAACCACTTCTTCTACGGGTAGTTTCTCCGCAAAGGTAGAAAAAGAAACAATATCGCTGAAAAATACAATTTTTTCTACCGCTTTGGGCCGAATTGTGAGGGGATTAGTGCCTTGACTAATAATTTTAAAAATACTGGGTTGGGTATATTTCTCTAACACCCGATGGGATTCAGTGAGAGTCTGCAATAATACCTTAATGGGTCCAATTAACAAATCGGTATTTTCATCCAAATTAATCGTTTGCATGGACCAATCCGGAAACATTCTTTCTCCCACTTCCCCTTCAGATTTTAAGCAAAGAATATCCGTATGACGATCATCCGCCAGAATTCGTTCATAAATTCGGTCAATTTTCTCCGCTTCGCCTTCTAGGATTTGAAAAAATATCCCGTCCAGACAGAGCAATACTCCGGTCACATTGGCTTGTTGATTTTTTTGACCGGATACGCGACCGATCGCCTCAATTTCCTCAGCGCAGAGGGTGCGGGAAAATTTACTAATATAGGTGAGTCTTTTCATGATAAAATTCTAGTCCACTAATGCAAAATAGCGCCGCCAACCTCAACCATCAATGCCTGGGGCTGGAAGCGGGTATGACAGCAGAGGGTTGTCTATGTACAAATCACCGATTAACCTCAACAACCCTAATGTTTCGGTAAAATCCCCTGATGTTGCGTGTTTTACAAATAGCCAGCCCTTGAGAACTCTGACCCGATCGCCCTTTCTGTACGGTTCTTATTCAAAATTGTGACATAAAATCAAGGGGCGGGACAGTAGTTACAACCCTACTCTAACCGTATTCACGAACAGATGTCAGCATCCGCTTTTTTAGCCCATGCCAACTATTACAGGAACAACTCAATTACTCGGTGTCATTGGCTATCCAGTGAAGCATTCCCTTTCCCCGGTGATGCACAATGCCGCGATCGCTGAAATGGGCCTAGATTTTGTCTATCTGCCTTGGCCTATCGCCCCCTCGGATTTACCCACCGCCATTGCCGGTTTCGCTGCCATCGGGGTGCGCGGATTTAGCATTACCATCCCTCACAAACAAGCCATTATGCCTCTATTATCGGAGATTTCTCCCGTTGCTCAGGCAGTCGGCGCAGTGAATACCGTCTGGCGGACTCCCACGGGCTGGGCAGGCACCAATACCGATGTGGAAGGATTTCTCGCCCCCCTAAAAGGTTGCGATCGCCCCTGGCATCAAACCCTCGCCGTTATTTTAGGGTGCGGGGGTGCAGCGCGGGCTGTGGTGGCCGGTTTAGCCCAGTTAGGCTGTGCAAAAATCTGTGTGGTGGGCCGCAATTTGGACAAATTACAGGCATTTCAAACCAGTTGGCAGGATTCTCCTTGGCCGGTGAATCTCTCGGTCCATGACTGGTCAGAACTCCCACAACTAATACCCCAAGCGGGATTACTGGTCAACTCCACCCCGGTGGGAATGTCGCCCGATGTGGGTCACTCGCCGGTGGCCCCCGAGCTTTTGGCCACCCTTCCCCAAGGGGCGATCGCCTATGATTTGATCTACACCCCCAGTCCGACGGAATTTTTGCGACAGGCCCAGGCACTGGGCTTGTTGGCGATCGATGGGTCAGAAATGTTAGTCCAACAAGGGGCTGCCGCCTTGCAAATTTGGCTCGATCGCCCGGTCCCCGTTGATATCATGGGCCAAGCACTGCGTCAGCATTTACGCGGATAATCCCTCTGGATTAATCCCCTCAAACCCCGGTTTAAGGCCGTCACCGGAGAGCTTTTTCCCTCACCCTCGCGGTAAGCTAGGTTTTAGCTTGGTTTTTGACAATCCCGCCTATCTTTCTTGAATTTTGTTCACTTCCAACCATCCCCTATTCCGAGGTGTTCTGATGATGAAATCTGTGCAACTTTCCCTGACTAAAACCGGGCGTTTCTTCCAGTTGAGGAAGATAATTCTTCCCATCGCCATTGCGATCGGCTTATTTTGGTTTACTCCTCCTGCTTTAGCCTTGACCGATATCCAAGTTTCCAATATCGCCTACAAAGACTGTGGTGAAGAACTCTCCGAGGGCATTGTAGCCAGTGGCGATATGAGCGCTGCCAACTGTTTTATCATTAGCGGAACCGCTAAAAATACCTCGGGTAAACCCGTTTACGATGCTGATGTATTTGGCGTGATTTATGATGCTAATGGCAACAATATCATGCCCAATCGCACCCGCTTGGGCAATATTCAGTCTGTCCCTCCCGGAAATAGCGATTTTGAGTTCAGAATCTCCGTTCCCGCGAATCTCCCCACGCCGTTCAAATTAGACAAATTCAAGGCGAGGGGATTTAGCGGGCAGGTCAAACCGTTACTCTATGAGAATAGTCTGGATAGTCTCGATTAGGCTGAATCTCTTCCGACTCCCCTCGATCCTTCAACAAAAAGCGGCGAGTCTAATTTCGCCGCTTTTGTTCTTGGGAGTAACCCGGAATTGAGATTTCCGGCATACCGGGCATTAAAACCCTAATGCCGGGCCCGATAAGCTGTTGAAGAACTGCCCGATGAATTGCAACAGAAAAATTGCCAAGATGGGGGATAAGTCTAATCCCCCTAAAGGCGGAATAAAAGAACGGAAAATATTCAGGTAAGGATCCGTGAGCTGACTGACAATGGAAAACGGAGGATCGTACCAGTTGACATTGGGAAACCAGCTTAAGAGAATCCGAATGATCAACAGAACGAAATAAATTTGAAAAAATGCAGCTAGGGTGCTGAAAATTAAGTCTAGTGCAGGATTCATTATGGTTGATTGGCTTGGACTATCTGAATTCTAAGCTCAATTGAGCCTTGTTTTTAGTGTAGTCGATCGCCGAATTTTTATGCAGTCGGGTTTCCGAATCACAAACGAACCGGGCGATCGCTCCCAGAATTTAGCCGTAGGGGACCCGAAACCGGCTTTTTACCCAGATTTATCGGGAATCACCAGAGATTTTGTCCAAAACCCGGTTCCTCATCGATCCTGCACTTGCCATCCTAGTTGTGGCAACATCGGGATAGGGTTAGGATTCTTCCATCAGGGCTGAAACGCTCTCGGTTTCCTCAACTGTAGTCCCGTTGACATGGCTCAGTTGTTGCCGCACGTCATCGATCGCATCATTGAGTTGAGCGATTTTGTTTTCCAAAGAACGCCGTGCCGTTTCCATGCCTGCTTGTTCGGCAAACTGCCGTTTTTTCAGCTTTCGGGGTCTAGGTTCAGGACGGTTCCCGTTTTCCGCTGGCTTATTATTATCTTCGGCTAGTTTTGCACCGACGATCGCCCCGATCGCTCCACCCACGATGCCACCTAAAATCGTTCCCAGTAAAAATCCGCCTGCAAAATTATCTCGATTACTCATTGCCTTCCCCTGTGTTGAGTTTCTGCTGCTTTCAGTTGTGGCTTTTTAATTTCTACCCTGGGAATATAGGGTCCCGGAACCCCTCTAATGCTGGATATCATAACATATTGGGCTGGGTACTCTCTTCATCTTTAGCGCGACACACCGGCAGCTTGTCAAGGCTTTGTAAAGGCGGTGCTAGTGTGTCGCCTTGACTCAAGTTGCAAAGGCGCGATCGCCTGCATCTCCCAATCCAGGCACAATATAACCGTTCTCATTGAGACTTTCATCAATGCAAGCGGTATAGATATTCAAACTCGGATAGACTTGACTCAATTTTTGCAAGGCTGGGGATGCCACCACCACAGACAAAATCCGAATCAGCCCCGGATCCACACCGCGTTCTGTGAGCATCGCCATTGTTGCCATAATTGTCCCCCCAGTCGCTAACATCGGTTCACAAATCAGCACTCGGGTTTGGGGGTCAATTTGATCCGGCAGTTTGTTTAAATAACATCGCGCTTCCAGGGTTTCTTCATCCCGGACCATGCCCAAATGATACACCGCTGCCAAGGGGAGCACGGGTTGCACCCCTTCCATCAGGGCTAATCCTGCCCGCAGGATCGGCACCACCACCACCGGCACTTCCGGATTGACAAAGGTGGCGGGACAAGGAGCCAGGGGGGTTTCGATGGTGGTTTCTACCACCGGCAACCAGTCCCGACAGGCTTCATAAGTCAGCCAGCGTCCTAATTCGGTGATGGCACTCCGAAACAGGGCTGGTGGGGTTCCGGCATCCCGCGCCACCCCAAGCCAATGCTTGATCAACGGATGCGGCGGCACATAAACTCGCATTTGTATGGTCATGGACTTTTTGGGCGATCGCTTGTCTTAAATTCTAGGTTGGAGACCAGACCGATTGTACTGCCTTCCGGGTCTGCTTCGTTCATCTGGGGGCGATCGTTTTCTGCCCCAGATTCCGTTACCTGTTGTTAACTCGCAGATGAGCTCAAAATTTTTCTGAAAAAACTTCTCAATAAGTATTGACAAAGATTTTCAATAAGTCTATATTGAGATTACTAAAGTGTTCTCCTCTCAAAAAGGATCGGCAGGCGGGATTGGTCAGCAATAGCGGCTAGTCCCGTATTTCTTTTGGGGGGGTGGGCGCAAAGCTTGGGGTCAAGAATAACTCAAATCCCTGCGCCCCTGACCTAAAATTTCCCTTACAATAACCCCATAGCTTGTGGCATTGTCTGTAAAACCTGCATCCGGTTGTCCCGAACATCGAATTGGGGTCCAAATGTGGGTGCAGTGCAATGTGGTCAGCTCTCCAATTCATAACCCTTTAGGCGATCGCAAGACTTCGACTCATGGCAGTTGCTTCCACCCCAACCTCACCCCAAACTGAGAATTTTGATGTTATCGTTATCGGTTCCGGCATTGGCGGACTCGTTACCGCCACCCAACTCGCCGCCAAAGGAGCCAAGGTCCTCGTCCTGGAAAGCTACACCATTCCCGGAGGCAGTTCGGGTTCCTTTGAGCGCAACGGCTATTGTTTTGACCAAGGAGCCTCAATGATCTTCGGATTTGGGGACCAAGGCACCACGAACCTGCTAACTCGCGCTCTGGATGCAGTCAAGGTCCACCTCGAAACCGTCCCGGATCCGGTTCAGATCCACTATCACCTCCCGGACGGATTGGACCTAGAAGTTCATCGGAATTATGAGAAATTTTTGCAAGAACTAGGCAGTCGGTTCCCTCATGAACGGGAGGGGATTCGCCAATTTTACGATGAATGCTGGAAAGTATTCAACTGTCTCAATGCCATGCCGTTACTGTCCTTGGAAGAACCGCGCTATTTGATGCAGGTATTTTTCCAGCATCCCCTCGCCTGTTTGGGGTTAGTCAAATATCTGCCCTTGAATGCCGGAGATATTGCCCGCAAGTATATCAAAGATCCGGCCCTGCTGAAATTTATCGATATCGAATGCTATTGCTGGTCCGTGGTTCCAGCAGAAATGACCCCGATGATTAATGCCGGGATGGTGTTTTCCGATCGCCACTATGGAGGGATTAATTATCCTAAAGGCGGCGTTGGACAAATTGCTAAGAAATTAGCCGAAGGATTAGTCAATGCCGGAAGTACCATTCGCTATCAATCCCGGGTTGATAAAATTATCACCGAAAACGGACGGGCCGTGGGGGTAAAATTGACCACGGGAGCGGAATATCGGGCCCAACGGATTGTGTCGAATGCGACGCGATGGGATACGTTTGACAAGTTATTGGGCGATCGCGAACTACCTCGGCAAGAAGAAAGTTGGCGCAGTCGCTATCGCAAATCCCCCAGTTTTATTAGTTTGCATTTAGGGGTAGAAGCGGGGGTATTGCCACCGGATACCGCTTGTCATCATATTCTCTTAGACCAGTGGAAGAAGATGGAAGAACCCGAGGGGACGATTTTTGTGTCGATTCCCACCCTCTTGGATCCGAGTTTAGCTCCGGAGGGATATCATATTATTCATACGTTTACCCCCAGTTGGATTAAGGATTGGGAGGGAATGTCTTCGGAAGAGTATGAAGAGAAGAAGGAAGAAGCGGCAGGACGAATTATTGAGCGTTTAGAAGAGATTTTTCCCGGTTTAGATGCGGGATTGGATTATATGGAGGTGGGAACCCCGCGATCGCACCGCAGGTTTTTAAATCGGGTGGATGGGACTTATGGACCGATTCCCCGACGGAAGTTATTGGGATTGTTGAGAATGCCATTTAACCGCACCTCAATTCCGGGATTGTACTGTGTGGGAGATAGTACCTTTCCCGGACAAGGATTAAATGCGGTGGCTTTTTCTGGGTTTGCCTGCGCCCACAGAATTGGAGTCGATTTGGGATTGTAAAGTAGAAAAGTAACCAAAACGATTAGATTTTGGGGATAACAAAGTAATGGCAGTCGCCATTACTTTGGGCTATTATTAAATTATCAAATGAATTTTTTTACTAGAGGAATGTATAGCTAATTTTCAGATTTTTTTGTGAATTTTTTCATAGATTACCCCAAATTAAAGGCAGTTCTCATTAATTCTTCTTGTAAAGTATTTAGCAACTTACTCCGAGGTTTAAGCCCTAAAAAATATGGATAGATTTATAATTACCGGCATGACTGTTACTATTCCTGCGTTACTTCTTTTTCTCAGTATTCAGGCTACTGGAAAAACGGGAAATTCAGCAATTTTGTCGGGATTACAGAACTTAGGAGGGCCGTTTAAATTAGTGGGAGGTTTGTTTGTGTTAGTGGGAGTGGGTTTAGTGGTTAATTGGGTAATTAATTACTGCCTTGATACAGTTGCGATAAAAATTTATCAGAAACGCAGACAATTAGAAACCGCCGATAAACTTTTAACAGAAATTGACCGATTACCTCTTTCATACCCTTTAAAAATTCAACTCAAGTGGGTTGTTTTACACAATGAAACTCAAAAGTTGACAGAACTTCAATTTTTAGGAAGACATGGGGTTAAAGTAGGGGTTTGTGGATTAATTTTGCTTTCTATATTGGGATATTTGGGCCAGTTTTTCTATCTCCTAGATTTGACTTCTCATTTTAAGTTACAATATTTGATAGGGGGAATAATTGGATTTTTTTATTTTGCTTTTAAACGGCGTAAATCTTGGATTATTGTTAGTTTAATTTGTATTGTGCTAAATTTAGCAGAAATTGCGCCTTGGTACTGGCCCAATCCCGCGATCGCCACCCCGGTTCAATCTTCAATTCCCCTCAAAGTTTTACAGTCTAACCTTTTATTTCAAAATAAACAGTACGAAA
This sequence comes from Laspinema palackyanum D2c, assembly GCF_025370875.1. NCBI lineage: Bacteria > Bacillati > Cyanobacteriota > Cyanophyceae > Oscillatoriales > Laspinemataceae > Laspinema > Laspinema palackyanum. The sequence continues at coordinate 15,622 of NZ_JAMXFD010000041.1, read as the reverse complement.
AACTCCTAAGTTTTGTCCGCCAAGAAACTCCCGATATTGCTGCATTTATGGAGGTTAAAACAGAATGGAAGGAACAGTTAGAAACCTTACGGGATATTCTGCCTTATGCCGTATTAAAAGGAGATATAGCTTTATATAGTTCCCTCCCCTTAACACGAGTTTATGAGAACAGTTTAGACTCCCAAAAACGAGGAGTTATCGCCCAAATATCGTTTCCGGAAAAAGTCTTATCTATTGTGGTTGCGCATACTAATATTCCCCTCTCAAAAAACCTATTTAAAAAGCGAAATCAGCAGTTAGAAGCGATTGCTGACTATGTAGCCCCTTTAAACAATCCAACCCTAGTTGTAGGAGATTTTAATATTAGCCTATGGTCTCCTATTTATAAAAAATTTGTCAAAAATTCCAACCTTAAAAATGCCCGTTCAGGGTTTGGAATTATGCCCACTTGGCCTAGCCTTAACCCCCTGCTTTCTATCCCCATCGATCATTGTTTCGTAAATCGAGAGATTCAAGTTTTAAACACTCGAAAAGGACCTAATATTGGCTCAGATCATCTACCCCTGGTGACAGATTTAGGAGTTTTAAAGGAGTAGGGTAGAGAGGACCTACCCTACCTTAAAAAGTAGACTCCCTAAACCCGACGAGAGAGGGGCAAATCAGCTAGAAGACCTCGCGTCACGCACTGCAGCTAAGAAGAATAAAACCACACTAGGAACGCTAACGGCCAAAATGATAGTAGTGGCGACTGCACCGAGTTCAGGTTGTCCGGAGGAGAGTTCAAAAATTGAACCCACCGAGGCGATCGCTGCAACACAGGAAGCGCCAAGAAAGAGGGAAGTTTTGGGAGACATGAACATGAGAAACCCTGACCAATAAAGGATGACTACAGTATTACTAGGTGACAATTGAAGCGGTGAAAAAACGGTTAACCCTTAATAGTTAACCGTTGGCTCTTCCCTACAGCATGGATTTAACGTCTTTCGTCGAGAATCCTTGTTTGGTCAGTTCTTCAGTGAGCGCCAACTGATTTTCCACGCGATCGACAAAGAGTACACCATTGAGGTGATCCATCTCATGCTGAATGCAGCGCGAGACAATCCCTTTCGCCGTCATTTTTTGAGGACGTCCCCGTTCATCTTTATAAGCCACTTCGATAATTTCGGGGCGTTTAACATCCAAATAAACCCCGGGAATACTGAGGCAGCCTTCTTGATAGGTGCATTCATCGCCGCCAAATTTCTTGATCACGGGATTAATCAGGACAAGGGGGGGAGTTGCAGCGTTTTCCAAATCACAGTCAACAACAATCACTTGTTTTTGGACCCCGACTTGGGGTGCCGCCAATCCAATCCCATCCGCCGTGTACATACTTTGGAGCATTTCCCGCACCAGTTGGCGGATATCGGCATCCACTTGAGCCACGCGCTTGGCAGACTGACGCAGATCGCGATCGCCGAGATAACGAATATCCCGAGGTGGATGCTCTAACTTTTTCTTTTCGACAAGAACTGGAGAAGTCATGAACTTAGGGGGTGCGGTTTCCGGCTAGGTTTTAATCTAGGCTTGTTATTTCGATCTTAACCTATTGATACAAAAGCCGCAGAGTCTCCCCTTCTCAAGGTTGGGGAGACTGGGGCTAAATGGGGCAGGGTTAACGGGCGTTAACCCCAATCGACCCTGTTCTTAGTTTAAGAACAGCAAATTGCCCCGAGGAGCAAACCCTAGATCGTAAGCTGCTCCATCTACTAACTGAATCTCAACCACCTTGGCAAGGGCATCATTCGGATTGTCAATAGGAGTGAACGGAACCAACACCGAACTTTGTCCTGCCGTAAAGTTAAGGGTGAGGGGTAATGCCGTATAGTCCGTACCAGGTACAGCCGTCCCGGCGACAGTATAAGTCACCGCCAAGGGGATAGCTTTATCGCCAAACCGGATAAATTGGAACTGGTTACCTGTAGGAGGGTCAGCCAAGACATCGGCAGCCCGTCCCACTACACTGATTTGGGGAGTCTCATTATCTTCAAGAGTAACAACACTCTGGTCTTGTCCCTCTTTCAGTTGATAAACCTGGGTCGTATCCGTGGACCCTTGGAGGGTTAGGCGGACGCTTTCATCGGGTTCTGCATTGTTATCATCCAAAGCCCGAACCGTAACGTTGACCGAGGATTGACCATCTGGAATCACGGCTTGCCCAGTCAACTGGTCATAATCTACACCATTGGTGGCGGTCCCGCCACTTCCATAATTGACGGTCAAAGCTCCCGAGGTGATCGGATTACCCGCACTATCTTCTCGCGAGATGGTCAAGACAGTCTGAGGGGTTTCTCCTTCCTTAATCCGTCCAGTGGCTGGACTGATGCGGACAATCGGTGAGTCATTATCGATTAGGAGAACTTGCCCTTCTTTTTTGTCACTGGCGATGTTGTAATCAGCCGTTTCATTCAGGATGACCTTAATGAATTCATTCCCTTCGGGCAAATTGTCGTCAGTCGGATTGATGTTAATGGTAGCGGTGGAAGTTCCTTCGGGAATGAAGACGGTATTGCTCCCCAAGGTGAAGGCGGCATTATTTAAGAAGGCATTGTAGTCTTGACCCTCGACTGCTGCTTGTGGATCGGTGGGTTGTGCCGGTGGGGTGGTATCCACCCGATAGGAAACCGTTAAACCCCCGGCAGGAGCATTGACTGGAGCACCATTGGCATCTCGCAGGGCGATCGTAAACGCCCCTTCTCGGGTGGCCGGGGCTTGCAGGTCCCCCTGGGCCGATTCAAACGCCTCATTTCCCGGGGGAGTCACCTCAATACTGACAACCAGTTGATCAATATCTTCAATTTGCAGGGGTGCTGGAGTGGTACTGACTTGTACCCCACCTGTGGGATTGGTCAAGGATAAGTTGACGATTTTGAGACCATCCAGTTGCGGTGTCCCGCGTAAAATGGCCGTAGGTGGGAGTGTAATGGTTTTAGTTGCCGTTTCCCCATCCGCAAAGGAGACGCGAACCGGAACTGCCGCAAAATCCTCTCCCAAAATTCCCGGTTGGGCGGGTGGATTTGTACTTGCTGAACCCGCTGCCAGAGTGATATCCGCGCCTACGGCACCGCTGCTGCCATTGACTCGACGGACCTGGACTTGTCGGACCAGGGTTCCATCTTCTTTAACTCGGAAACTCCCTTCCGCTGGAATGACAAACTCTAACTCTCCTGGATTATCATCATCGATAATTTCGACCGTCGCGGTAGATTGGCTGCCTAAAATTGCCGTACCTGTGAGATTGGCCAGTTGTAAGCTAATCGTTTCCGTAGCTTCGGCGAGGGTATCGTTAACAATGGGAATAGTAACCTGTTTGGCGGTGGTATCTCCCTCTGCAAACTGGATAGGAACGGGGAAAATATTGCCATAATCATCTACCGCTGTTGCAGTTCCCGGATTGCCTTGAAGAACCACATCGACCGTAATCAACCCTTCGCTACTATTGCCGCGAGTCACCGTGACTAGCATCGCTTCGGGAGTACCATTTTCATTAATTCGGTAGGTGGCATTGCTAAATTGAATGACACTCTCCTCGGGTTCGGGTTCGGGTGGCGCTGGGGGTCCCGGGATTACGGGAACATTGACAATCGGAGGGGTGGGGATGGCTGGGAGTGGCACGGCCTCCGGCGGTGGCGGTGGCGGTGGCGGTGCGAGTGGGGGTAGGAAATCATCCCGGGTAATGGCGCTGGCACTGACATTTTGTAAAATGGTAACGGTGCCGGTGAGGCGATCGAGAATGAGGGTATTGAGAGTGCCGGTGGCATCAAATTCCTCGCGGATGTCGAGGTCTTCAAAGGTGATGCGATCGGCTAAGAGGAGGAAATCTTGCCCATCGTTGAAGTCGGTAATTAAGTTTCGCGTTTGTTGCAGAAATCCTAATCCAGGGGAAATTACAAATTGGTCCGACCCTTGGCCGCCGGTGAGGGTATTGTTGCCGACTCCACCGAAAATGACATCATTGCCTTTATCACCAAAAAGCTGGTCATTTCCATCGCTGCCTCGAATGGTATCGTTATCTTGACCGCCGTAAATGAGATCGTCTCCCGAACCGCCGTCGAGGAGATCGTTCCCTTCGTTGCCTAGGAGTAGGTCATTGCCTTCACCCCCATTTACGAAGTCATCGCCGAGATTGCCAAAGAGGACATCATTTCCTTTGTCCCCAAACAGTTGGTCGTTATCTTGACCCCCGTAGGCGGTATCATCGCCTTGACCGCCATAGAGGATGTCAGCGCCTTTGTTGCCAAAAATGACGTCATTGCCTTCATTGCCAAAAATGATGTCGTTGCCGACGCCACCGTAGGCGGTATCATTGCCTTCCCCGGCGTAGAGGACATCGTTCCCGCCCGCCAAAACTTCGGCAGTGAGGTCGTCACCGTAGAGGATGTCGTTCCCGGCACCGCCTACTAATAAGTCGCTGCCTTCGTTGCCATTGAGGATCTCATCCCCTTCTTCCCCGTAGAGGGTATCGCTGCCGAGACCGCCCGCAATGTTATCGTTGCTGAGACCACCATAGATGAGGTCGTTGCCACCGTCACCGGAGAGGAGGTCATTCCCCTCATGACCGATGATGAGGTCGTTGCCTTGGCCGCCATAAATGGTGTCGGTCCCCCCTTCTCCATCGAGGGTATCATCGCCTTGGTTGCCGAAAATTAGGTCATCGCCGATGCCGCCAAAGATGATGTCGTTGCCAAATTCTTCTTCAAGGGAGAGTCCCTCTCGGGTGAGGTCTCCGTAGAGGACGTTGTTGCCAGAGACCCCGCGAATGATGTCGTTACCGGGACCACCGGCGATCGTGTCGTTGTCTTGGTTTCCCAGGAGGCTATCGTTGCCTACATTTCCATAAAGGGTATCGTTCCCGGCATTGCCAACGATGGTATCGTCGGCGAGGGAACCAATAATCGTATCATCTCCAGCTTGGCCTTGGATGATTTGCAGTAAGGATAAATCTAAAAAAATCCCCTCTTCCTCTAAAGTTCGAGAGGATTCTAGGGGATCGCTTTCATCTAATCCGGGAATAGAGGATCCTGGAAGATGGTTCGCCTGGGGATTGTTCGGGTCGCTAATTTCTGCCATTTTGGGAATTCTATCTACAGAATAGTTTGGGTAAATACTAAACTCATCACTCGGAGTTTTTCAAGACCGATCGCTCGGCTTAATCATCAAAAAGTAGCGGTTGTCATGGATTATCTACATTGGCGATCGCTCACTACTATTCAGATGCACTAAAAAAGATATTTTTAATAAAACTTGCACCCCCTCCTGTTTTTGCAATTGTGTTTTTACAATGCACGCATTCCGTCTAATTGGACAATAGCAGTGCCTTATTGAACCGACGATGAGGAACCCGAGAATCATGGGCTGGCCCCATTTTTGATGGAAATATACCCTTAGCACCATAGACCAAGATTTACTCAATGTAAATAGTAGTCCTTGGCTAATTTTGGGGATCTGATAGGATACCCCTGGGTTACTCTCTTTTATTTATGTTGAGTCACGGGATCTCAAACGACCCCCTCCCGTCCGCTTTTAAATACCCAGTCACAAGAAGGCACAAGTGATTTTTCTGGATCCTTCTGGATTCGGAGCAGAGCCAGTTGTTTTGGATTATACCCAAATTTACCCAAATTGCTATCACTGGCCGCTCAAAAACTGAGGCAAGACTCGATTTTTTGGCGGTCAGGCTTTTATGGAAATTTCAAAATACTTTAGTGAGAACGAGACTCTCGAATTTCAAGCCAAGTCGGAATGGGGAGGGGGGGTTAATCGATGATGGATCTGCTCGAACCTGAAGGGGTGATGAGGGGAGAGGCGGTAAGAGCATCGTGGTAGGGGACCGGGATACATCCGGGGGTAACGGAAGAGGGGATTAAACTTGAGAATTAAGAATTAATCTAATCAATCTGATTAGAGTTTAATTCTTAATTCTCAAGCTTTAAGACTCACCCCTTCAAAAGAACTTGAATGGTTATCTTAGGAAAAGTTCAATGCCTGCTCTATCGGTTCCGGTGTTCCGCCAATAACGCCTGAGCACGGGGCTTGTAAACCAGATAAAATAACGCCTCTAAGTAGCGCAACATATCCTCACGGTTTTCCTTGGAAGTATAATTCCAGAACCCGTAAATTTTAGAAAGGGACAACAAGCGGGTGGTATGAATTTTCCAAGTATAGGTGGTGTAAACCCGCTCGATCGCCCGTTGGGAAATTTCATCCCAATAGTGGGGATTTTGCTCATGTTTGGTCACAAAGTCCAGCAGCTTTTCTGCGGTTTCTTCTAAATTCGTCGGGTTGATGTAGAATCCATTCACTTTATCCTGAATGATTTCTAACGGACCCCCGAACTGGGTGGCAAAGGTCGGCAACCCAGAAACCATCGCCTCTAAAATCGTCAGACCAAAAGCTTCAAATAAAGCCGGTTGCACAAAGATTCCCTTATGGTCACCAATCACCCGATACAGTTCCCCAGAATCGCTCTTAGAAAGTCGAACTCCCAACCAGCGAATCTTATTATACAAATTGTACTGCTCAATGATGCCATACAATTTTTGCATTTCGCTGATTTCTTCGGTGTCCGTAGACTCCTCCGTTCGCAATTTACCGGCAACCAGAATCAGATTACAGCGTTCTTGCAATTCAGGACTCCGGCCAAAACATTCCGCTAAACCCGTCAGATTTTTAATCCGGTCCAATCGAGCGACGGAAAACAGAATTTGTTTGTTCGGGTCTTCCAGTTTTCCAAAAACTTGAGCGGGGTCATCCACAGTAAAGAGCAATTCTTCCAGTCGTTCCCGATTGGATGGGATGCGGTCTTCGGTGCGGGTGTAGGGAAAATAGACCGCTTCATTCACCCCTGGGGGAACAACGTTAAATTTAGGAGAAAATAACTCGATGCCGTTGACCACATGATAGAGATCCGGCATGGTAAAACAGGCGTAGGATTCATACTGACCCACACTATCCGGGGTTCCCACAATCTCTTGATAGGTGCTGCTAACAATAAAATTAGCAGCATTCATGGCGATCAAGTCGGCGGTAAACTGGAGAGAAAAGTGATATTGAGGATCAAGGTCTTGCCAGTAGAGGTTACTAAACAGATACTTAGATTTTTCTAAGGCATGAGCGATGTTGCACTGGGTGACTTTTAGGCGACGTGCTAACAGGAATGCCACTAAGTTTCCGTCAGAATAGTTGCCGACGATTAAATCGGGTTTGCCTTGAAATTCAGCCAGGAGTTCTTTTTCGGCATCAATGGCGTAGGTTTCTAAATAAGGCCAGATTTCAAATCGAGAAATCCAGTTTTGGGTCATGTTAGGATTCTGTTCACGGAAGGGAACTCGCAGAATCCAGCCATTATCTGTGCCGTGAATTTTTTCGAGGCGTTCGTTACAGCGAGTGCCATCGGCATTGGGGATTAAACGGGACAGGACGATCACTTTCGGATGAACGCCTAATGTATCCAATCCGCCGAGTTTAAATTCTTCTTGCAGTTGTTTTTCTAAGCTGCGGGCTTGATCTAGGACATAGACGACTTGACCGCCGGTGTCCGGTCGTCCGAGCACGCCTTCTTGACCAAACCACCCATGCACGGACACGAGGACGATGCGAAAGATCATGGGAATCCGGGAGATGAAGGATTCGAGGACGGCATCGTTGGGGGAGTCGATCAGTTCGTCGAGGATTTCTAGGGTGTCGCGGACACGACGGGCAGTATTTCCCCATCCGGGTTCAAATCCTAGGACTTGCAGGTCGAACCGGAAGTTTTCAAACGGTTCCTCGGGGGGCCGATCGCCCACAAAGGAGAGGGCTTCTTTGACTTTCTGAGACAATTCCCTCCGGTTTTTAATCCGTTGGTTGATCAGTAATTGTAGCCCGTTATATTGATGCAGGTTCAAAAATTCATACAGCAGTTCCAGGGTCTGCTGTGGATCTTGAAACAACTTGCTCGACAGGTAGCGATTGAGGAACTGAACTCCTTTACCGATGTTTTTGGGGTCGCGAATGGTGGGGGAGTAGTCGTAAAAGGGGGCGAAGTCGAGTTCGAGGACATCGCCGTCGTTGGGGTGGTGCTGATTGACCAGGCGATCGCGCAAATCGAGCAATTCCTGCACGGTCATGGGTTCTACGGTGAGGTCCTCTAAGATCCGAAAGATTTCCTGAGAGGCAATCTTAGGCCGGATAATCATGCAGAGGCTTTCGTTTTCCAGAATGATTTCCTGGGTATATAAAATCAGTTTTCCTAGATAGGAAGATTGATAAAAATCTGAGGGCTTTTTATGGTTTGTGCAGTAATCTGAGAAAGCTCGGACGATATCATTTCTCAAAAAATACTGCTGCCCTGTGGTGCGTAATTCGCTGGCAAACTGACGCAGATCGATTTTTTCGTCACATTTTAGGACGGATTGTATCAAGTCTGACATCCAATACTCCTTACTAAGTTCGACAAGTGAATGTGCTTTCACTCAAATTAAAGGTCACAACTATCTCGATCGCCTCTATCTGTAGAGGAAGATATCTCCCGATCAAGACCGGATAGTGTGGATGAAGCACGATCAACTGTTTGTTTATTATACCCGATCGCGGACAAGGGGTCTCGGTTACTGAGGTGATGGGGTCCCCTTAAGTGCCGCTTGGCGATCGCGTTTGGAGGAGGCTAAGTCGAGTTGAGCTTCAGGAAATCCGGTTCCTAATGGGCCTATCTTGGCGGATAGAAGGGGATTTTCCCATAACTGACTGCACCCGTTGTCTGCTTCCCCGGATCGGATGACTGTTATGTTTCCCCCAAGTTGTCCGGGAAAATTCCGGCCACTTATATTAATGCCTGCTCTTTCTACATTGATAAGCAACGGGCCTAAAACCTGGGTTGTGGTGGCCCAGCCTACTTGATTACCCTTTTAGATTTTTTTTATCTATATTTGATGACATAGCAACCCCCGCTGTTATCTGAGACTACAGGCCATCTTGGGGTGATTCTCCGTTTTCAACCCCTAATTTTTATCGGATTCCCGTTTTTGTAGTGATATCAACCCTCGTGGGGTTTAATCTTGGGATGACCTCGGATGTGAATGGAAGGAATTTCTTGAGGGGTTTAAATCCCTGGGAAAATTTCACCGAAATCAACAGGTCCTCTTTGGTGGCGATCGCGCTCGTTTCTAGCCTTTTAATGCAACGAGGAGAAACCCTTGCCGGGACTGCTGTGTAAACCCTAGAATCCCGATTTTACTGGGCGATCGCCAGACCTATAGCCAGAGCCTCCTTCTGTCTCCCGCTTTAAGTTTGAGGGTATTTTCCTAAGCTATATACTGTGTTTTCCCCCTTGTCTATTTCTTCAGGAATAACTGGGTTCCAACAGAGTTTACATCTAAAGATTGATGCGGCTTCCTGTGATTGTAGATAGATTGGTTACAAGCAAGCAAGCAATGTTTAAGGAGACTCCTTTTTATGAAGAGTTCTAAATTGTCCACAATTTTAAGCGCCACTGTTCTCAGTGCAGGTTTAGCTATCGCCCCTTCCATTTTACCCGCCTCCGCTCAAATGAACCCCGGAACTCAAACAAACCCGGGAACTGACACCCAAGAGGTTTATGAGACCCGAGAAGGGACTCGAAGCGTCGAAGAAGAGAATGATAATGGAGATTGGGGCTTACTAGGCTTGTTAGGCTTACTGGGTCTGGCTGGTTTAGCCGGTCGTAATCGCCAGGAATCCCCTACTTATTATGCCGATCCCGCTCGCGATCGGGAAGAAGTAGCAGGTCGCTCCTCTACAACTTATCGCTAAACCTACAAAAATCTGGGAATTTTGGCCTAAGCTTTAATCAAGTTATAAATGCGGTAGCATCTTGTCTGATGTTACTGCATTTTGTTTCTGAGGGGACTGGTCCAGAGGGTTGCATCTGAATCAAAATACCGGCTTTCTGATTTCCACCTTATACTCCATACGGTACTGATAAGTCTATAAAAACCAGCGGCGTCAAGCTATATTTGTAGGGGCCTGCACATCGAAGCCCCTACAATCCGTTTTTATAGACCTTTAAATACCGTATGGAGTATTAGAGTTTAACTGACCGGATTGTTCACCAACCCGAATTGAATCAATCCGGTTTTCAAAGGTCCAAAAATGGCAGGTTTTTGAAGAACATTCGTGATCCTGCATCGGGGCTGGGAAAGACATAATCAATAAAAAGGCTCCCTAAGATTAGAGAGCCTTTTTATTGTATAGCACCAGGGGGTTGTTCCAGGAAACAATCCCCTACGCTTCTTGTAGGTTATACTTAGAGCGCCGAGGCTTTGGACACAATATTATCCACTGTATATCCAAACCGTTCCAACGCCACCTCACCCGGAGAGGAAGCACCGAAGCGATCGACACTGATCGAGGAACCTTGATCGCCGAAGTAACGATGCCAGCCATAGCTGGAACCGGCTTCTACCACCAGGCGTTTCTTAACTGCTTGAGGTAGGACAGATTCACGATAGGCTTCGTCTTGCTCGTCGAACAGTTCACAGCTTGGCATGGAGATAACGCGGACTTTCTTCCCTTGTGCACGGAGCTTTTCAGCGGCTTCGGCGCAGAGATAGAGTTCGCCACCCGTTCCGATCAAGATGACATCCGGAGTGCCTTCGCTATCGGAAAGAATGTAGCCACCTTTAGCAACGCCTTCGATGGAGGTTCCTTCCAGGTTCGGCAGGTTTTGGCGAGACAGGGCCAAGAGGGAGGGATAGGGATGATCCGCACCAATGCCTTTGGCTTTTTCCACGGCGACTTTGTAGGCACCGGAGGTTTCGTTGCCATCTGCCGGACGCAGCACGATCAGGTCAGGAATGGCGCGCAGCGAGGGGATATGCTCAATGGGTTGGTGAGTCGGGCCATCTTCACCCAAGGCGATGGAGTCGTGGGTCATCACCCAGATTACCCCAGCTTGAGAGAGGGCGGACAGACGAATGGCACCGCGCATATAGTCGGTAAACACCAGGAAGGTGGCACCGTAGGAGATTAAACCGGAACCATGCAGGGCGATACCGTTGCAGATGGCACCCATGCCATGTTCGCGGACGCCGAAGCGGATGTTACGGTTTTCGTAGGCACCTTTTTGGAAATCTTTGGAAGATTTCAGTAAGGTTTTGTTGGAGGGGGCTAAGTCAGCGGAACCGCCGATCAAGTCGGGGAGGACTCCGGCGATCGCATTCAAGCAGACACCGGATTGGTTCCGGGTGGCATCGGCTTTCTCACCGGGTTGGAAGGTGGGGAGGGATTTGTGCCAGCCATCGGGGAGTTTGCCACTCATCATCCGTTCTAAGTCAGCAGCTTCTTCGGAATACTCGGCTTTGTAGCGAGTCCAGAGGCTGTTCCATTCTTCTTCATATTTGGCACCGCGATCGACGGCTTTGCGGAAGTGACCGAGAGCATCTTCGGGGACTTCAAACGGGCCATAGTTCCAGCCGAGATGGTCGCGAGTGGCTTGGACTTCGGAAGCACCGAGGGCTGCACCGTGGACATCATGGCTGTTGGCTTTGTTGGGAGAACCGAAGCCGATGGTGGTGGTGACTTTGATTAAGGTGGGCTTGTCGGTGACTGCTTTGGCTTCTTCGATCGCCTTGGCAATGGCATCCAGGTCGGTGTTACCGTTTTCGACGTGGAGGACGTGCCAATTGTAGGATTCAAAGCGCTTGCTGACATCTTCGGTAAAGGAGATGTCCGTGGAACCATCAATGGAGATGTGGTTGTCGTCGTAGAAGGCGATCAGTTTACCGAGTCCCCAGTGACCCGCCAAAGAGCAGGCTTCGCCGGAAATCCCTTCCATGTTGCAACCATCGCCCAAAATGACGTAGGTGTAATGGTCAACGATGGTGAGGTCGGGTTTGTTAAATTTGGCGGCGAGGTGGGCTTCAGCCACAGCCAAACCGACAGCATTGGCAATTCCTTGGCCGAGGGGTCCGGTGGTGACTTCGACCCCTTCAGTTTGGAAGTTTTCGGGGTGACCCGGGGTTTTGGATTCCCACTGACGGAATTGTTTGAGGTCTTCTAACTCTAAGCCTCTGTAGCCCGTGAGGTAAAGTAGGGCGTACTGGAGCATACAGCCATGTCCAGCAGAGAGGACGAAGCGATCGCGGTTAAACCACTTGGGGTTTTTGGGGTTGAACCGCATGAATTTATCCCACAGGACGAACGCCATTGGCGCTGCACCCATTGGTAAACCGGGGTGACCGGAGTTGGCTTTTTCTACCGCATCGATCGCCAGGAAGCGGATGCTGTTGATGCAGAGTTCTTCGAGAGATTGTTTGGTTGGAGCAGATACGGCCATAGTTTCTTTTGTGTAAATGAGGGTCGATTGTCTAAGGTTAGTCTGGTAATGCAGGGCGATTTGGGGTGATGAGCTGTTGTCAACTCCTGGCGATCGCCTCAAACAGGTTATCCCATGATCCCATTACCCGGATCGATGGGCAAGGGTAAAGTGACAAGGAGTTAATCTATAGAATGAAACCCGCTATCTGTGGGCTTAACCGTTCAGGTGAAACTCAAAAATAAACTTCATCCGGCAGGCAACCTTGTCACCTTAACCCTTTACTGGTATTTGGCAAAGGCTAGGGTGACGTTATGTCCCCCAAACCCAAAGGAATTGGAGAGGGCTACATTCACCGGGCAATCCCGGCTGTGATGCGGCACATAATCGAGATCGCACTCTGGATCTGGATTCTCTAGGTTAATCGTCGGGGGCACTTTATCATGGGCCACTGCCAGGACGGTTGCCACCGCTTCAATGCCACCAGAACCCCCTAGCAAATGCCCGGTCATTGACTTTGTAGAGCTAACTGCTACCTTGTAAGCGTGTTCTCCCAAAGCGTTTTTAATCGCGTTGGTTTCGGTCTTATCGTTGGCAGCGGTGCTGGTGCCGTGAGCATTGATGTAGCTCACCTGTTCCGGTGTGATTCCGGCATCTTTCAGGGCGAGTAACATCGCTCGTGTGGCCCCTTCACCACCGGGGACGGGGGAGGTCATGTGATAGGCATCACAGGTCATGGCATAGCCTACCATTTCCGCATAGATTTTTGCCCCTCGTGCCAGAGCGTGCTCCAGTTCTTCGAGGAGTAAAATGCCCGCTCCTTCGCCCATCACAAATCCATCGCGATCGCGATCAAACGGACGGCAGGCATGAAGCGGATCATCATTCCGGGTAGAAACCGCCCGCGCTGCTGCAAACCCGGCAACCGATAGCGGTGTCACTGCCGCTTCCGTTCCGCCACAAAGCATCGCTTGAGCGTATCCGCCTTGAATGAGGCGAAAGGCATCTCCTACGGCATTGGAACCGGCTGCACAAGCCGTGACGACACAAGAATTGGGTCCCTTGGCTCCGGTATGAATGGCAGTCAAACCTGCTGCCATATTGGCGATCATCATCGGAACCATGAATGGACTGCATCGGTCCGGTCCGCGATCGAGGTAGATCGTTTGCTGATCTTCCATCACCTTCATGCCACCGATGCCATTGCCGATGACGATACCCACTTGCTCTGCGTTCAAGTTATTAATCTCGAAACTTGCATCGGCGATCGCTTGCTTACTCGCGGCGATCGCAAACTGAGCAAATCGATCCATGCGCTTGGCTTCTTTTTTTTCCAAGTAATCATGGGGGTCAAATCCTTTCACCTCACCGGCAATCCGGCAGGAATGACTCGACGGATCGAACAGGGTAATGGGACCAATGCCATTACGTCCACTCAACAACCCTTCCCAATATTCCTGTAAGGTATTGCCGATGGGCGTAACCGCACCGAGACCCGTAACAACAACTCGTTTTCGTTCTAAGCTGGTCATGATTGCTGTATCTCTTGCTGCCACACCAAACACGCAGAATCCAGGTGAAAGCAGTCTGCTTTATGCTTTTGCTGCAACTTGGCTCTCGATGTAGTTCACTGCCTCTTGGACAGTGGTAATTTTTTCTGCTGCTTCGTCAGGAATTTCAATATCAAAGTTTTCTTCTAATGCCATCACCAATTCCACGGTATCCAGGGAATCAGCGCCGAGGTCTTCGGCAAAGCTGGCGGATGGGGTGACTTTATCCCCTTCAACTTCCAGTTGTTCCGTAACGATTTTCTTGACTTGGGAAAAAATGTCTTGACTCATGGGGATGTCCTCTTTGAATGCAGCAAATCATAACAATGGGGGTGGGGCGGGGCGGTTCTAACCTGCAATTGTCCCTACCCTGGTTTGTCGGTTCCGGCCCTTAGTCGTTTCTAAAACTCCTATGCCCGATGACTGGCTCAAGGCCGTTTTCCCATCTTATCTGAAAGATGCATCACCCACACGGGATTTCTTAATGTTTTCTTTGCTTCGCAGAATGCCTATTTTTTTTCAACTGATAATTGATTCCTGACCTAGGGTCCTTTGTCATTTGTCCTTTGTCATTTGTCATTTGGATTGTGCAATACTCACCGACGGAGGACCGAGGACCAAGGACCAATGACCCTTCTAAAATTAAGCAGCAATTAAGAAAGGGCAGTGTAGCACCCCAGGCCACATCATAATAATAGAAGAAGCGATCGCCTTGAGCTTACTTGCGGCGATCGCCCCCAACGTCCTCTCAACTGTGCCACTGCCATGCCATCAGTTACCCTCAAATACGCTTACTTTCCCGGCTGTGTTGCTCAAGGCGCTTGCGGCGAACTCTATCAATCCACTGCCGCATTAACTAAAGCCCTCGGCATCGAACTGTTGGAACTCAAAAAAGCCTCCTGCTGCGGTTCCGGCACCTTCAAAGAAGATTCTCGCCTCCTAGAAGATACGGTCAACGCCCGCAATATTGCCCTCGCGGAACAACTCAATCTCCCCTTACTCACCCATTGCAGCACTTGTCAAGGGGTTATCGGTCATGTGGATGAGCGTCTCAAAGAGTTCCAAACCTCGGACCCCGCCTATCTCAACCAGATTAATGGATTACTCCAAAAACAAAATTGTGCTCCCTACCAAGGCACCACGGAAGTCAAACATCTATTATGGGCCTTAGTCACAGACTATGGACTCGATGAACTCCAAAAACGAGTCACCCGCAAGCTCAGTGGACTCAAATGCGCCGCATTCTATGGCTGCTATCTCCTGCGCGCTCAAAAAACAATCCCTTACGATGACCCCTACCAACCGGAATCAATGGAAAATGTATTTCGGACCGTAGGAGCCACTCCAGTCTATTATCCGGGACGCACTCAATGCTGTGGCTGGCCCCTATCCAGCTATGCTACAGACCAAGCGTTTCAAATGGCGGGAAACCATCTGGATGAGGCGATCGCTGCCGGTGCCGATTGTTTAGTCACCCCCTGTCCCCTCTGTCATCTCAATTTAGACTCCCGGCAACCGGAAGTCGCTAAATTCATGGGTCACAAGTTAGATCTGCCGGTCCTCCATCTCCCCCAATTGGTCGCCTTAGCGTTAGGCATCCCCCCCAAAGCCCTCGGGTTAGATCGTCATGTAGTCTCCACGCGATCCGTCTTAGAAAAATTGGGCCTCTAAATCTTAGTTCGTAGTAACGACTTCAGTCGTTCTCTTAGTTCGTAGTAACGACTTCAGTCGTTCTCTTAGTTCGTAGTAACGACTTCAGTCG
>NZ_JAMXFD010000040.1 GCF_025370875.1 Laspinema palackyanum D2c | reverse complement strand
TGACCTCTTTTTCTTATACTACAAATGGCCCAAACCGACAAGGGGTAAGCCTTTTGGCCTTCTTGTCACCCCTTCAGATTTCTTGACCCTAACAAACGGAATTTGTGGCCGGATAATCTGGGGAATCTATCCCCGTTAGGTTGGATCCTCCTCAATGAATGGTTGAATTTAGCTTGAGTTGAGTCTGAGTTGCGATCGCGCCGGGGGAATTTCACCGGCGATCGCAACTAAAACCCTCCCCCTTCCCCTCGCCCCTGTTCTATAGCATTGAAGGGGAGGGGAAAAAGAGGGCAATGCTATAGAACATCGAGGGGGAGGAGGAGGGCGATCGCAACTCAACCCAACATCATTAAGATTGCGTTGACTGATTCCCGACGGGCGATCGCATTCTCAACCGCCTCTAGTTTTTTTCGGGGTAGGTAAATCGTGGTCACCCTGTCCCCCTCTCTCCACTGGTAATGGTAGTAAGGTCCCGCGCATCCGGGCATCCAGTGGCTACTCGTTCGACTCTTACCAAGATGATCTCGATATTTGTACTGCCGTCCAATCCATCCAGACGCCCCGGGCTTTCCGTTGTGTTGCCGGTTGTCTGAACTCGCCGCATTTTCGCTAGATATAGCGTTGTCAGCAGCTTCCATCAACGCTACATCTGGGGTAAAATCATCTGATTGCACCCCGATCTGTCTCCCCCTCTTGGGAGTGCGATCGCCTGAGTTCCCGGGAGTTGTTTCAGCGACTCTCTCGGGAATTTTGGCTTTTCGGCCAAAAATCAGATCATCCCAGAACGCCTTCCCCTGCTCTACTGTCAAAGGGGTTGAGTCTGATGCTATAGAACAGGACCGATCGCCACTGACGTTCCCTAGCATCCCCAAATTTTCAGAGTTCTGATCCGCGCCGGTGCGATCGCCGGTGATATGCCGATCGCCTTTGGCGGTCTGTCCTAAATTTCCCCCGCCGGTGCGATCGCCACCAATAGACTCATCGCCGTCGCCGGTGCTGTTGAGATTTTTATCCTTGCTGTAGAAGGGTTTCGGGTCCCCGGGGATAGCTTCCTCCCCTGGCGTTGAATTTCCCCCGCCGGTGATTTTCTCGGGTGGGTTGATTTGCATTAAAGGAAGGGATACTATAGCGGGTAACGGTCCTACAGTTTCCACCCCTTGCGGATCAGTTTGCTCTAAAGCACTATCCCCTTTTTTTGGGCTTTCAGAGGGTTCCATCGCATCCCCTTCTACCGTGTCGTAAAACCAGTCCGGTTTTCCATCGGTAGAGGGGGATGAGTATTTTTCGAGGTCAAATAGGTCAAGCTGATTTGGACCCATAGCTAATCCTCGCAACTATCAGCCTGTAACTCCGATTCAGACGCTTGACAGAATTGCTCCCAGGTGAGCGTTCTGTAACCAGCAATGCGAGTTTTTGGGGAAACCTGAATTTTTTCCATATCCTCCCCATCTTCATCTCGACACCAAGCACAAGGGTTCGACTCGAAGGGTTCTAAACTTCCCCCGCAATTGGCACAAACCCTTTCATTCGGAGCACAAACTGGACAATTGACCATCCCGCAAACGATGTCAAAGAGATGTCCGTAATCGTTGCACCGTGGGCATTCTGACATAATCAACCCCTCCTCACTGCCAAAAATCCGCTACCGCTGCACTCGTCACAAACATCCACCCCTTCATCCCCATCGGGTGATTCCCAATGAATCAACCCCCCCTGACACTGGGGACATTCGTAGACTTCCCAAAGGGTATCTAATTCGTGTTCTTCATTAACTTGATGAAGGGGTCTAATGTCTTGACCCGGTTCGTTCCCTAGCATTGCTCTAAAATCCTCCTCAGTCTTTACCTCAATCTAAAAGGGCCCTCTGTCACAAACGACAGAGGGTCTATTTTTATTGGGTGTCATCTTCCGAGTGCGATCGCCCTCTCGGTCCGAAGTCATCCGGCAATTCATCGATCCGCTCGATCTTCAGAATCCGGGCTAATGTTTTGAGTTGTTTTATCGTTGGTTTCGCGTCTGTCTGCCCCTTGATCCATCTTTGATAGGTGGCACGAGGGATCCCGATCATCACGCAAAATTCATCCTGAGTTAGTTCGGTCCGTTCTAACCGTAAATCCTCCAAAGGTGAATCACCGTCCTGTCTGCGAGCTTTTCTTGACATCACTTTAACATAATAATGTCTCAAATTGAGAACTCATACTTGACAAATCAGATATGATGTCTCAAAATGAGACTTGGAAAGCCAAACGAACGGACAGATCGCAAGTCGCTCCATTAAATCAGGGTGCTTCTCTGCGGTCTGCTCCTTCCTCTGTCTATATCACTTTTCGTTGGAGAGATGATAAAAATGAGCACCTATTCGCGCCCTGAGTTACAGGGCATGACGATCGCGGCGATTAAGCAGTTTTGCCGCGATAACGAGATCACCGGCTATTCCCGTTACACTCGCAAGACTGACCTAATCGCTTATGTCTACAGCGTCTTAGACAGCATTGAGTCAATGATGGAAGAAAACTTACTAGAGGCCCCTACTGAGGAATTGGATGGCGATCGAGCCGAGACTTCCCCAGAGGCGATCGCATCTACCCAGATCCACCCAGATCTGTCCCCGGTATCCCAGATCAACCCAGACTCTTCCCAGGTATTACAGACTGCTGGGAAAACTGATCTGTACGAGAGTTCCCTAGTTATTCCAGAGTTATCCCAGAGTTATCCTAATGGGGTCCCCGGGTTATCCCCGGGTCATCCCCCGGTTATGCCGCGAATATCCTGCGAGTATCCTCGGGTTATGCCCGGGTTATGCCCGGGTCATGCCAATGGCATCAATCGAATATCCTCCGGTCATGACCCGGGCATAATTGACCGATACCCAAAATCTAGCCACGGGATAAACTCATCATTTCCCGGGTCTCGAATTCAGAACGTCTTAACTCACCCTAATCAAGCCAGGGGGTTAAGCTAATGAACCCAGATTATGTCACTCATTTTAAGGGGACCCTCGAAGATTTCAACCGATTTGTAGAGGCGATGCAATCGGAAGGATTAGAGGTCAGTTTAGAAGCTATGATTCCCGTTGAAGTGCAGGGGAATGAATTTGAGTTCACCGCTATTCAACTCATTGCAATTCTAAGGTTGTCAGAGGCACTCGCTAAACTTTTGCAGATGACAACAGAGGAAGTCCAAGCCTCTTTTTTGACCGCCGCCTGCAATGAAGCATCTACCCTTTCTCATCATGAGAAGGCAGCAATAGTTAGTCACTTTTACTCTAAAAGATGAGTCATAAAAGCGTCGATTCTAGGGGTTGATTATCCCGCAATAACGCTGCTATACATCATAGCACTTTCGGCCTAAAATCCTTGCCTAGCCTATCTCACTCTGTACTTATAGACTCAACTGAGGCATAATTCCGATGAGAGAATATAACCCTAAAAAAGACTCCTTCTATCCTTGGCTTGTTATCTCTACTGATGACAAGGGTTCAGAAGTGATTCATGCTCAACTCGCTAAAAGAAAGGAGGTAGATAACGTCCTTTGTGCATATCGACGCCTCTACCCTAATCGCAATCTAAAAGTTGCATACCGTCCCAAAATTTAACCGGGACTAAAACGGGGAAAGGGACCCGACTCGACGGGTCCCCAGTAAATCAATTCGCTTTCCTAAATCTAATCCTATCATGACTACAACAATTGTGAAAGTACCTAGCACTTGGATGGTTTTTTTACCCGGCAACCGTTGGGTGAATCTAGCTCAAATTTGTGATGCAGAGTTCTTCCATGAACTAGGTCATCTTGTCGTTAAGTGGTCAAACGGTGAAGCTTCGATTTTTGAGGGTGATCAAGCGTTAGCGCTTGCACAATCCCTTGTTGAGTGTCAAGAGGCAATGCAACAACGGATCTCTCAGATCGTTATCCCCTAATTACCGCCTGATGACTGGCATCTGCCAGAGGCGATCGCACTGATGGCGATCGCCTGATCCTTGGCTTCCTATGGATCGAAATCTTCCCCCAAAGGGAGGATCGCGGAATGGAAGCGCAATCATTCCGTACCGGATTAAAACCCGGTGCTGCTAGGCAATAACTCAGGGCCTTGAATATGAAGTGAACTACTTAAGTTTTAACGCTTCGTGGGTCAGGTTATTGCCACCATAGCAGCGTTCCCCTTTAGAGGCTTGAAATAGAATTGCAACCGTTCGGGAGATTCGTGGCCCTAAAACAGAGGGGGAGATTTGTGCAAACACTCCCAGAAACCACCTCGAAAATTTATGAATGAGAAACCGATAGTCATTGGGCTAGATGTTAGTAAGGATAACGTCGTAGCTTGCTCGCTGACTGAAGCTCCGTTTGACCTCAAACGTTACTTTAAGGAAAATAAGGAATCATTCCCTCGGTTGTATTCTAACCGGGATGGGATTAAAGAATTGCTAGAACTTAACCCTGATTGTGTCGTGATGGAACCCACGGGGGTGCATTATTCATGGATCTGGGCACGGATACTCAGAAGCCACGGGGTTAAAATCCTCTGGGTGGGTCACTCCGAAGTAGCAGCGTTCCGAAAGTCTAAAAAATTGCCAGATAAAAATGATGCGGCTGACGCGCTGGCACTCGCCGCCTATGCCCTGAGTTATTTGAACTACCCAGAGGCATTTTTGGGATATGAGCATGAGAATTTTATCGTGCCAATGCGGGAAGCTTGCCTACAACTGCAAAATCTAAACCGGATCCAGAGTCCGATTATCAACCGATTAAGACAGCAGTTAGCTCGGGAGTTCCCAGAGGCTGCTTTGAAAGATTCCCAACGGGGAAGAGATGGACAGGTCCCCTTATGGTGTTTTATTGCGGGGAGGGAACGCAACCTCAAAAAGCATCAGGGATATTATGAAAAACTTTACGAGATCTCGATCGCCCCTGCTTATGGTGTTGAGATATCAGATTTTTCCCGTAACTTAGCGATGCAACTCTGTCAGCTAACTGACTGGGAAATTCAGATTGAGGAAGAATTGGCGACCCTCTTAAAACGCCCTGAGTTCAAACCTTACAATCAAGTGATGGACGATCTAGGGATGGGTCTACGGGTTAAGTGTTGGGTCATCTCCCAGATTTACCCGATCGAGCGTTTCCTGGGTTCCGGGAGTTATCGCAATTGGCGAGCCCGTTTTAAACAGCGATTAGGGTACGGGGGGGTAGAAGATTCATCAGGAGATAAGGAGAGGACCCGTAAGAGCGGATCCAAGATATCTCGTCAAATGCTCTATTTATGGGTGGTAACTGCGATCGCAGTGAAGAGGACCCGACCCGATACGCCGATCGCAAAACAACTCGCTGACTTCTATGATTCCAGGACTCGGCAATATAACGATAACCCTGAGATCTACCATTCCCGGTTGCTAGAAAAACAGCAGCAAGATGCGATCGCAACTCTCAGAACCCAGCTAGGTCCCCTGCTTTCACCTGCGATCGTCCGTCAAGTAGAAGCAAATCTAACCCTCGCTCTCGACTTACCCGCATTACTGGGAACCGATGGCAAGGGACCGGAACCCTTAAAAAAGGGTGAGGTTAAAAAGCGATTCGGCAAGCTGATAGTAAGTCAAACCGCAGCAAAGGGAGTTGAGTTATTATTCAACGAACTGATGGCAATTTTGCACCCCAAGGATTGACCCGGTAAAGATTAAAAGGACCCTCTTAAACCAGTAAGAGGGTCCTTTTAATTAATGCTATTCTGACTAAATAGAAGCGTTTTCTGAATATCAGAATATTTTAGATTCCCATGAAGCAACTTGTAACTGCTGAACGTCTGTGCCTGATTAGCCATACCCTATCAATGGCCTTTGGACTTGCCGGACTGCTGCTGGTATTACCCAATCCCGAATTCATCGTCAACCTGTCCGAATTCGGCCAGAAAGTCTTCCAATGGAGCATGGCTGGAGGGGGAGTCTCCTATATCATCTTAGGGGCTGTAGCAGTCGCCCTTTATGCTTATAGAGAACTAGGAACGCGATTGTGGTTAACCTTTATGGTTCCTGCAGTCGTCTTATCCCTCGGAAGTGAACTGCTGGGGACCAGTACCGGATTCCCCTTCGGACATTATCAATATTTGAGTGGCTTAGGCTATAAAATTGCCGGATTAGTGCCCTTTACGATTCCCCTGTCCTGGTTTTATATGGGACTCGTCTGCTATGTTTTAGCGCGGGCGGGATTAGAATCGATTCAACTGCCTACTTGGGTTAGACAGGTTGGGGCGATCGCGATCGGTGCACTCCTCCTCACCGCCTGGGACTTCGTACTCGACCCCGCCATGAGTCAAACCCAATTCCCCTTCTGGCAATTCCAAGAAGAAGGAGCCTTTTTCGGAATGCCTTACCGCAACCTCACCGGATGGATGGGAACCGGCGCAATCTTCATGAGTGTTGCCGCCTTCTTCTGGGGTAAAGCACCGATTAGATTATCCCGTTCACAATTAGGATTACCGTTAATCACCTACATTGTTAACTTTGCCTTTGGTGCGATTATCACCTTAGTTGCATTAGATTCACGCTTCGTGATTCCCACCTTACTCAGCATGGTTCTGGGAGTGGTTCCGGCAGTGGTGTTATGGTGGATTGCCTCTCCTCTGGAAGCAGCAGAAATTGAAGAGGCGATCGAGCCCATTGCGCCAAACACCCTCTCTCAAGTCTCCCTCCCCCCCGTAGAAGTCGCCGCCAAATAACCCTCCATTGCTTGTAAAATTAAAAGGTGTGTTATGGTCCGACCATAGCGCACCTTTTTTAGTCCAGTAATAGCGATGGATTTACGAAAGATTTATAACTTTGCTTTATTTATGGTTAATCACTGACTTTATCCTTATTGTTTATAGTTTCCTTGTATTCCTTACTAAACATAAATTATGTTTAAAAACATAGCCCTTGAAAATTTTAGAGGATTCCAATCCTTTAAACTAGAAAACCTGGGTATAGCGTTTCCCGGACTGATGAGGTACTTTTCAAAGCCCCTCTCCCGTTCTAGGAGAGGGGTTTGGGGCCACCATCGCTGTACCTTATGGAGATGAGAAAGGCTATAGAATCAATTTATTAGTTGGGGAAAATAACAGCGGTAAAACCTCTATCTTAGAAGCCGTTGAATTGCTCTGCTCTCGCCGCACTGTCGAGGCCTTCGGCAATGTGATGAACAGAAGAGGGGAATATTTAGAATGGGAAGAGAATGATCTGAATCAGCGGGAACGGTTTTTTGACATTCGCCATCTATTGGCGGGAAGTCTTGCATCAGGCGATCGATCCGAGGGGGTTGGGAGGGTTTGGCTTGTTGGTGCAAGGTAAGGAATTGAGTGAGGCGGAGAAAGAGGAAGCGTTGAAGGGGTTGACGATACCACCGATGATGTATGATAGAGTCAAGAGAAACAGATAGATCCGGGGAGCGATGTTTTATGGAAATCGAACCGCAAGCTAGACAGAGTTACACTTTTTTAATTGAGCGATCGCCTACTCCAATCTATCAACGCATCACTCGTGGGTTTAAGGATGCTTTAGAAACACTAGGACATAAAGTCCTCTATTTCGACCCCACTCAATATCAAAGTGATGAGGAAGCTCGGAAAAATTTATTTAAGAATTTTGAAATTAATGAAATTGATTATTGCTTTTTATTTTCTAATTCCGTAATATTGAAATCTTATATTAGAGAAATCAAACAATTTGTGTTTGAGGTAATTCCCTCCAATCTAATTTTTGTTTATCATGATCGAAGTGGCTGTAGTTTCCTCGTGGGACAAGGCGGTTTCAAAGCCTACTATCAAGCAGTAGAGAATGTGAAAGATAGAAGTTGGCATTTTTGTCTAGAGTGTAACGATGTTATAGATTTAAGGTTAATGGGATTTGAGCGAGTTTATCCTATTTTTCACGCTTCAGAGTTTGGGAGCGATTACGCAAAAGATGAAAAAGACTATGAGTATAATATTTCCTTCGTGGGTCATGTTCTACCTAGTTTTGCCGAGATATATAAAAGCACCGAAGAAATTTTAAAAGCTCCTTGCTTTCACAGGGTGGCTGCTGAATTTTGGAATCGTTTAGTTAAACATGATAGAAAAACGGAAAATTATGCTCACGATCTTGCCAGTCAGATAGTTGGGTCAACGTCTAGTTTAAAGTTTTTTGAAAAAAAGTTTTATTATGTTTATGTTCTCGGAATATTGACCCCATTTTTTAGAGGAGAATTGATTCAAAGAATAAATGATGAATTTGAAGTCGATATTGTGGGAGGCGATCCGGGATATATTTCTGGATTATCCGAGAATAGAAACATCGAAAAAAACGGCGTAAAATATCATCCCCCGACCAAAGATTATGCTGAATCTCAATATATTTATGAAAATTCAAAAATAAACTTAAACATTACTTCTTTGCAATTTGATGAAGCGGTGGTTAACCGAGTCATAGATGTAGGTGCAGCGGGAGGATTTATCCTCACCGACTGGAAAAATGATTTAAAAAAGGTGACATCGGTACATCAAGAAATATCCTACAGAACGATTGAAGAACTTAATTATAAAATTGATTACTATTTAACTCACGAAACCGAAAGGCAAGAGATTGCCGAACAGCTACATCAAGATGTAATTAGTAATTATAGGTATGAAAATGTGGTAAGAGATATGATGTCAAAGTTGAATCAGATGCCTAGTTCGGAATCGGAGGTAATCCGGATAGATTTAGGATGCGGCCCTCGCAAGGCAGAGGGTTTTTTGGGAGTAGATATCTACGATTGGGAAGGTGTAGATGTGGTGGCAGATCTAACTCGGCAATTTCCATTTCAGAATAATAGTATAGATGAAATAAGAGCTTATGATGTTATTGAACACTTGAGCGATCGCATTCATACAATGAATGAAATTTGGCGAATTGGTAAACCAGAAGCGATCGTAGATATTTGGGTTCCTTCAACAGACGGTAGAGGAGCTTTTCAAGATCCTACTCATGTCAGCTTTTGGAATATTAATTCTTTTAAGTATTACTGTAATGAATTTCCCGCGTATCTAGATTTATGTAAAAGCTATGGCTTTAAAGGGGAATATAGCCTAATTAATTTATCGCAACAAGAATCCGATGATGGAGGAGTTCACGTTCGAGCGATTTTAAAAGTTATTAAGCCGGAAAGTAGAAAGGAAGGGTCTTTAGAGGATTTTGTCAAAAACCTGAAACTGAAAAAAGTTAACCTTGCTATTTTTATAGACTGGACTCAACCGGAAGAAGCGATCGGGGAATTTTTAGGCGATGTACTGCGATCAATTGCGACTCATCCGGATAGAGAAGACATGAATTTACTGGTGGACGTAAGTAACTTTCCGCAAGAATCTGAAATCAGTCCAGAAGAAATTATTTCGGAAATTGCACTGACCTTAATGTTAGAAGAAAATCTAGATATTTTGAATGAAGGTGCAGAAATTTTTATGTTGCCAAGGATTAGTCAAATGCAGTGGCAAGCAATTTCGTCATACGTGTGCGGTCGAATTCAGTGGGAGCATGAAAATGCAAACACTCTCGCCAGTCTAGAAATGGAAAATATGCAACTCTACGATCTAACAAGCTTTAGCCGTACGGTATTTAAGTAGATGAGGCCATTTTTCCTGGAATCACGCTCGAACTCCGATGAAGTGCGATCGCTTCTCGTAGCGAGCAAATAAATGTCATCTTTGTTGAACAAAGGAAGAACGAAAAAATACCCACAACATTATGGCCCAGGGTAAAACCGTGTGAAAGAACCGTTGTACTGTGCGATAACTGCCCCCACCTGGGGTCCACCGAGAAATTCCCAACATGGTCACTCGGCCCTCCATTGCCAGTATGGCTTTGGCTATCCGGTTTAACTGACCTACACTTGTGGTCCCTATAACTGGGCTAAGGCACTGTAAAATTGGTAAGATCTCTTTCTTATGCTAATGTAGATTTCAATTGTAGTTGTAGTAAACAACAATTGTACTACGTTGGCCCTCCCTTTTTTTGGCGAAGGTATTGTTGAGAGAAGAAGCTTAAAGTGATACCCTGTAAAGATTGTCGGAGATCTCCCGATCGCTGGTAACTATCGATCGCCTCTCCTTTATCTGAATTGCTTCTTTATCATATTTTGTCTGATTTGTCACTCTCTATTTTATCAACCCTTCTGTTACTGTTGCAGTTGCCTGCGACGGCGATTCTGCTTTCTCGGCTGATTAAAGGGGCGTTTCGGCAGCCACCAATTGAACCAACTACACCGACTCAGGAGATGTATGGGGCTGTTAGTGTGGTGGTGCCGACTTTAAATGAACGCGATCGCCTCTCCCCTTGTCTCGCTGGATTAACTCGGCAAAGTTATGAAGTGCGGGAAATTATCATTGTGGATAGTAACTCCACCGATGGCACCCAAGATTTAGTCAAAGCGGCAGCGGAAAAGGACCCCCGGATTCGGTTGGTGACTGATGACCCTTTGCCGGGGGATTGGGTGGGCCGTCCTTGGGCTTTGAATCATGGATTTTTGTCGAGTTCCTCCGGGAGTCGCTGGTTTTTAGGCATCGATGCCGATACCCAACCTCACCCCGGTTTGGTGGCGGCAGTGGTGCAGGCGGCAGAGGCGGAGGGGTATGATTTGGTGTCATTTTCCCCTCAGTTTATTCTCAAGGAGGCCGGGGAAATGGTGCTACAACCGGCGCTATTGATGACTTTGGTCTATCGCTTTGGTCCGACGAATACTGAGGCGAGTTCAGCGGAACGGGTGATGGCGAATGGTCAATGCTTTCTCTGTCGGCGATCGGTTTTGGCGGCAGTGGAGGGTTATAAGAGCGCCCGTCAGTCGTTTTGTGATGACGTTACTTTGGCCCGAAATATTGCCCAGGCTGGGTTTAAGGTTGGGTTTATGGATGGGGCTAAGGTGATTAAGGTGCGGATGTATGAGGGGGCGGCAGAAACTTGGCGAGAGTGGGGGCGTAGTTTGGACCTCAAGGATGCGGCGTCATGGGGTCAAACTTGGGGAGATGTTTGGTTTTTGCTGGCGGTGCAAGGGTTACCCCTGTTGGTGGTGTTGGGGTATTTGTTATTGGGGTTGGAAGGGTCGCGGTTGCTGTTGGGATTAAATTTATTTTTGCTGGGGATTCGGTTTGCTTTGAATTTGGCGATCGCCCCTTCTTATGACCGGACCCAGGCCCCAAAAACAGCAGCCTGGTTATTTTGGCTGTCTCCTCTAGCTGACCCTCTGGCGGTGTTGAGAATTATTCTGTCCGCAATTCACACCCCGACTCAGTGGCGCGGACGACAGTATGGACCCCAATAGGCTAAAACGATGAGAGAAGTTCCCCGAAGGCTGGGCCTTCAGGGGGAGCTTGGGTTGAGGATATGGCATGATCTAACCAAAGATAGAAAATGAGGCTTGACCCTGGCCTCTAAAACCGGAACACAAGAGCCCGGACAGTAGAGCTTTGATTGAGAAACCCATCACGAATCGTTGATTCGGAGTTATTCTGCGGCCCCATCATCCTCAGCGGATCCGTTAAATAAATCAATTCGTTCTAGTTGCCAGAGAATTTGGTTTCCTTCTCGTCGCACTCGGGAGACGATCCAGTTACGCCAAGGCCAGTTGTCGCCGCGACTGGTGACGGCGCTGGCATTGACATCCATCAGGTCGGCTAGTTCGGAACTCGTGATCAGATAGCCTTTGGTGGCGATGCGATCGGCGATTTCCAGGGTTTGCATCAGATATTGAAGTTGAGTGACCCTCACCTCACGGGGTAAGTTGTCAAGGGATTCAGTAGTGGAATGGGCAGTTGTGTCCATATAAGCCAACTCCGAGGTCAGAAGGTCAGAACTTTGGGTTTATTCTAGCGCCTTTACTAGCTTGGGTAAATCTACCCGTCCCTAGGGGGAAAGTTTTGTTATGAAATCTTGATTTAAACAGGAATTCTAATACGAGTGATAAGAGAAGCAAATATAAGGGTTCTGGCTGATGGAATGGCCTCAACTCATTCTCTGCTAAAGGGAAAATTCCTGTAGTTTTTATATCGGTTTGCTGCAATGTCGGCAATGGGGAATTTTAAAGCGGATTTTTCTTTTTGGAGGGGATAGAGGGTTGGTTTGAGATTTTGGGGGGATTTTTTCGGGTAAGGCGATCGCTTTGAGTCCGCTTAGAAAGGTTCGATAATCGTTACTACGAACTGGGAAAGAGAACGACTGAAGTCGTTACTACGAATTTCAGATAAGAGAACGCCTGAAGGCGTTACTACGAACGGGGAAAGAGAACGAGTTTGGGAGCCTGTGAGAGGGAAGTTTGTGGGCTGTAGATGAATTGGGAAAGGTGAGGGATCCGGATAGTTTCTGAAAACACCGATGAAATTGCCCCCTTGAACACTCATAATAATCTCGGTGCTTTGAGGATAATTCTTGCCGTATGCCGAGAACCCCAGATTATATAGGCGTTTCCCTCCTGATCGAGGGTGGACACAAGGAACAGGTGCGTTTTTCCACGATCCAAGAGTTCCAGAAATGGTATCAAGGGGTATTGGTCCCCAACTCCGACGGAAAAGAGTTTATCAACGTGCCCATCAAAACTGCTCAAGGAGAGTATATGGTCGTGCGACCCGCTACGATTTTAGGCATTCGGGTGGAACCCGTGTTTCTGTCGAGTGTCGATCGCAGCTTTGCCGAAGAATAAAGACCCGGGAATTCAGCCTGAGCCTCTTCCCACGCCCCCTTAGTTTCACTGAGGGGGCGATCGCTGTGGGTTAGAACGGACCAAGACTTAGATGATCCATCCCCTCCAACCCGGGGTCCATTGAGCCCGGCTCCTAATCCCTTGCCAGAAACCCCAGCAGATGTGATATCCTGGTGGTCAATATCTGACTCAAAATCCCATCTCAGGGTTTTTCCTTGTCAAAAATCCCATCCCATCTGCCGGTTTGAAGGTTGCCCTCAACTCGACTCAAATCAATTCCCCTCTTTTAGAACCGGCTTTGAGGATAGAAGGTTGCCCCCTGGGTGCCTAAACACAGAATTGAGCCAAACATTGTCCCTTGAATAGCCGGATATCGCTGTTTATGCGGTGCGATCGCCCCTTTGAAAGCGGCCCCCTTCCAGGACAACCCATATCATCCTCATTTGACGATCGGGCCAAATCACCGAAAGCTCGTTCGCTCTTATCACACAAGCCTATGGAAATGCCTTTTGATATTACCCTGCTGATTGTCTTAACAGTCATTGCAGGGATTGGAGCTCAAGTTCTGGCGGACTACCTAAAAATTCCAGGTATCGTCTTTTTGCTGCTGTTTGGCATTCTTTTGGGTCCTGATGGTTTCGGCTTACTGCATCCGAACCTCCTCGGAGATGGACTCGAAGTCATTGTTAGCCTTTCCGTCGCCTTAATCTTGTTTGAGGGGGGTCTGAACCTCGAACTCAAAGAACTGGATAAAGTCTCCGGTAGTCTGCGGAACCTCGTCACCATTGGCACCCTGATTACCCTGATTGGGGGAGGCATTGCCGCTCATGCGTTCAGTGAATTTCCCTGGTCCATCTCATTTTTATATGCCGCCTTAGTTGTCGTCACCGGACCCACGGTCATCGGACCCTTACTCAAACAGGTCCAAGTTGAGCGTTCCGTCGCCGCATTGCTCGAAGGCGAAGGGGTACTCATCGATCCAGTTGGGGCAATTCTGGCCGTCTTAGTCCTAGATGTGATTTTAAATGGCGATGCTGACCCACTCCGGTTGATTGCTGGGTTGTCCCTTCGTCTGGGGATTGGCAGTGCGATCGGGGCCTTGGGCGGTTGGACTCTGGGCTATTTCCTCAAACGTGCTCAGTTTCTCTCCGAGGACCTGAAAAATCTAGTCGTTTTAGCCGGACTCTGGGGCTTATTTGGCCTCGCTCAAGAGATCCGAGGGGAGTCTGGGCTGATGGCAACCGTAGTCGCAGGCATTGTCCTGCGCGCCTCTGCCGTGCCCGATGAAAGACTGCTGCGCCGGTTTAAAGGTCAGTTGACGATTTTAGCCGTTTCTGTTTTATTCATCCTCTTAGCAGCAGATTTATCCCTGGCTAGTGTGGTCGCTCTAGGTTGGGGGAGTGTCGTTACCGTTGCTGTTTTGATGTTAGTCGTGCGTCCGATTAATGTCTGGCTTTGTACGATTAATAGTGGGCTTAACTGGCGTCAGAAATTGTTCGTGAGCTGGATTGCACCCAAAGGCATTGTTTCTGCTTCGATCGCCTCTTTGTTTGCAATTTTACTGACCGATCGCGGGATTAACGGGGGAGATTCCATCAAAGCCCTCGTCTTCCTAACCATTATTTTGACCGTGGTTTTGCAAGGTCTCACCGCCCGTTCCGTCGCCAAACTCCTGGGTTTGATGTCCACTAAAGCTACGGGTGCCGTGATTGTCGGTTCTAATCCCTTAAGTCGCTTAATTGCCCGACTCTTTAAAGAACGAGGTGAAACCGTGGTGATTCTGGATACCAATCCAGAAGCCTGTCAAGAAGCAGAACGGGAAGATTTGCCCGTCTTTTTAAGCTCGGCCCTCGATACCGAAGTGTTAGAAGAAGCTGGACTGGCTTCGATGGGGACCTTCCTAGCCATGACCAGCAATGGGGAGGTGAATCGAGTCTTGGCACAACGCACCGCAGAGGAGTTTTCTCCACCTCGGGTGTTAGCCTTGTTTCCCATTGACCCGCAAGGGAATAAGGCGGGAAGTAAGACTAATAAAATTCAACACGCTTTTATCCCCGAACTTCAACTGAAAACTTGGAACGATTATCTGAGCGATTCTCAGGTCAAATTGGGGGAAACAGTGCTTAAAGAGCCTAGCTGTGCCTTTCAACAGGCTCATTTGCAAGCCTTAATTCGCTCTGGAGATTTAATCCCTTTGTTAATTGAACGAGAAAAACAGCTTTTGGTGGTCTCAGCAACCGATACTTGGCAACCGGGAGATGTGATTATTTATCTGCTCTATGATCCGAAACCCAAGCTTTTGAAGCGACTGTCTGGGTCGAGTCAGTCTCGTCTGACTTTGGAAAAGTTGCCCACGGTGGAGGAAGTGCCGATTTCGTCCCTGGCGTTGGAGGAGACCCTGGAAAAGGTTTCGGCCGAGTAAATCAGGGTTCGCCTGGGGTCTGGATGGTGAATCCTGTTTTATTCTAAATAGGAGACCCAATGGGGTAAGATTTCTGGGGACCCGTACCAGTTCGAGGGCGATCGCGGAGAATGCATCACCCCATCTAAAACAATATTTTCCGCCCCCACCAGATGCGCCGCTTCTATCGGGGTAATCCCATCTCCCCAAGTTTCCCCGATGCCACAGGTGATCCGATAGCTATTATGGGCTAACCATTGTCCCCGCTTGCGGGCACCATAAATCGCCTTTCCCGCCAAGCAGACATAACGGACGTTGGGGTAAAATGCCCCAGGATAAGCGGTGTTAACAAAATCTAAATTTTTGAGGGTCCAGCGTTCCTGACTGATATGGGGACTGCCCAGGGTAATTAAGGTACTGACGAAGGGATTTGCATACCATAACTGAGCCGATTCGTCAACATCCCCATGAATGATATAGGGTTTTTCTCCCAGGTAAATCCGGGCAATCCATCCCCCAGCAGAATGAGCGACTAAGTTAACTTTCTCAGCGTTAAAGTCCTGTAAAGCTTGCTGGACGGTGGCATGGAGTTGGCTGAGAATCGGGGCGATCGAGCGTCCGCCAATGGTGGGGACCCAATCTCGCTTACGCAGGGGGACTAAGCGGGCGGGAAATCCCTGTTCGTTGAGTAAGCGTTCAAACTCCCGATATTCATAAGCATCGGCGAAAAAACCCGGTAAAATGACGGTCGGTAAGGGCATGGTGGATGGGGGATGGCACGAGACTGAAGGAGATTTAACGATTAGATTGTACCGGCAAATCGGGATAGCGGGAAAATCAACGGGCAGAATAAAGCCATAGCAGAAAGAACAGGAGGGATAATGCCCTTTAATTTCTGGATAAGTTGCACCACCGAGTTTCCCTCCAGAATCACACTGCAACTTTTAAATCGAAATCGGGATCTGTAGGGATCAAGTGCTCACCTCTTCTGGCAATTTCTATTGTCTTGCCGCAGACGAAAGTCAGTCATCAGTGTTATCATATCCGGGTTGATGGGGGCATCGAATGTCTGAATTAACGCGGCAGGCGGTGTGAAACTGCTGCATCACAATCGCAGTCTGCCCGTCTAGACCTAAGCTTACCTGCCATGTCTTATTCTTTGCCGAAAAACTCCCTGATTGACCTCTTATCTCAGCCAACCGTCGTGGCAGTTTTGGCCTCTGTGGGCATCCACGGACTGGTTGGTATAAGCTGGGACCGCTTGCCCTTTAGCGGCAAAAATGAACCTAATCCCTGGACGACGGTGGATTTGGTCAACCTGACTCCGGAAGAAATCAGCCGCCTCCCCGATTTTTCATCGCCACAAGCTACGGGGTCCGGCAGTCTGAACTCCTCTTCGGAACCCTTAGCCGCGTTGCCAGAATTAGGACCTCTGCCCCCTTCCCCCGGCAAATTAGGGCTTGAACCCCTGACTCTGCCGCCCGGTAACCCGTTATATGATCTGCCGTTAGATCTTCCTCCTGCACCTTCGTTGAGAGATCTGAAAACCCCCCTGCCCTCCTTGCAGGATTATCAATCCCCCAACGGGTTTAGTGAGAGGTTAACGAATCCTCAGCCTTCGGGGTCGTCGAATAGTATGGCGATCGAGCAGTTACTGGCATTAGAAAGATTAGAACGCGCCCAAATCGAGCGAGAAATTGAGCAACGAGAACGGCAACAAAGACTGATAGCTGAACAAAATCGTCAGATCCCGCCACCGCCACCGCAGGAATTCAGATTGCAAGATGTTCCGCCCCCTCCCCAGGGGAGTTTCCCCGCTTCTGAGAATCAGCAAAGACCTTTCAGTGGTATGAACGAAGAGACGGATGCCTCGGAATTCGCAGACATTCCTATCCCAGAAAATGTCCCAGGGCCAGAGGCGATCGCCCGTTCAGACAATGCCAATCCCTCACCCCCGCCCGGATTTAGCCCATCGGCTACATTACCCGGTGATGTAAATCCGGGGATGGGACCGGCGGCCACTGGCCCTCAATCGCAGCAGATTGGACGTGCGGTTGATTTGCAGACTGAACCGAGAAACAGTGCACAAGATGGAATTGAGGAGGGCGCTCAAGCCGTGGTTCCTTCCAATGTTCCCACACCGAGCGATCGCCCCCAGGAGGGTGCGACGGTTCCTGATAAAGTTGGGACGGATCCCGAGAGCGTTCGCGAACTGTGGGCCAAAATCACAGGAGAAGATAACCGGGAGAATCCTACGGGGTTGGTGAACGATCGCCAAAATGCCATGTTGGAAGGGTTCGAGGCTTATGCTAAGTGGGTGGAGAACTTAGAATCCCAATACGGCGAAGTCAGGACCAACAAAGCGATCGCCGTAGCGAACCAATATCCCTTCGAAGCTTGCCCCCAAAAGTTAGAAGGGCGTGCTCTGTTTGGGGTGTTGGTCAATCCTGACGGACAAATTATTGATGGACCCCGGCGCTTACTGGGAAGTGGACAGGACATTCTCGATAGCTTTGCTCGAAAATTTGTCCAAGACATGAGGTTTGCTCCCGTGAGTGAACCGACAGTACACCAGTATGCCTTTGAGTTTCAGTATGCTCCTCAACTCTGTACCAATGGACCGTCCCCAGGGACGACCCCCACACCTCCGGTACAAACTCCGCAACCAGAGTTGAATAATCCCCAACCCTCGGAAGAAAATTCCACTCCCCAGTTGGATGTAAGACCCTCGGGAGAAAATTCCACTCCCCAGTTGGATGTAAGACCCTCGGGAGAAAATCCCACTCCGCAGTTGGATGTAAGACCCACAGAGGGCAATCCCACCTTGCGGATCGAACAGCCCCCGGCAAGTAGACCCCAACAACTGCGGAACCCATCACCGGAAGGGGAACCCTCAAAGCCGGTGAATGTAGCACCCCAAGCTAAACCGGCCCCAGCGCCAGTACCAGGTCCAACCCCAGAGGAACCGGCTGCCCCTGTGGAAGCTGTGGAACCAGAACCTGTGCAAGAAGAGTCGGTTCCGGAACAGGTTCAGCCGCAAGATGAGCCCATCCAACCTGTAGAAACGCCAGAAATGGAGGAAGAGGAGGGATTGACTCCGGACGGATTGGAGAGTACCCCGACGGAAGACTCCCAGGAGTTGCCCACTCCGGAGGCATCGGAGGCAGAAGGCGGGGAACCTGTAGATGGGGATAACTTGGAGTCAGAACCGGAGTCAGAACCGGAGGAAGATGCCGCACAGATGGAGGGGGAATCTGAGGAGGCGATCGCCGATGAGGAAGAAAGCGATCCTGAAATTTAACCCCAATTCCCTATTAGCCCGCGCAGGCGTCTACTGAGCTCTGAGCCCCGTCGAAGGGTCGAAGTACGGGCTTTCTTTGTATAGCCTCACCCTTGAGGACTCTGTTGGTTATCAGGAAGACCTAACCCCCCAACCCCCTTCCCTCGTAGGGAAGGGGGAGCCGGAAAGCCCCTCCCAGCAATAAAAAAAAGTTCCCTTATTCTGATACATTTACGCGACATTTATCCGGGTATTTCCGGACAATGCAGCGATGGCACTATTACCGTTGAAGGTGATAGAGGCGGTATCCCGCAAGGCTTTTAGGAAAATCCCAAAAGCGCCGTTCCAGTCCCGTGGGAGAGTCAAGCCACACTCAGGACATCGGAACACTTTGGAGCCACCTAGCTGTTGTTGAACATGACCGCAATGAGTACAGGTTTTGCTAGTGTATTCTTCGGTCACATCTACAACCGTGGTTCCAGTTATTTCAGATTGATGTTTTAGCGTTAGCTTGAATCGATAATGCGCCCAAGTTAACATTGCTCTGGCTGTCTTAGACCTGATTTTCCGTACTGCCTTGGCAACCATTTGGTTCGTCTCGAAGGTGGGCAAGAAAATCAGGCTGTAATTGCGGGTCAGGTAATGAGCAGTTTGTTTGTGCGATTCATCAATTAAGTTACGGATTTTGACTCTCATCCGATGGGCTGCTTTCCTCATCCTTCGTCGTCTTTTTGGGTTGGGTTCTTTGACAATTCTGCTCATCAAATCGTCCAGGTATTGACATAGCCGAGTAATGCGCCCAATATCCCCAGAGCCAAACTCCAAGAATTTATTGCCATCAAACCCAGTCATAAAAGTCCTAACACCTGGGTCTAAGGCGACCACTCCAGTGGATTCAGTTGGGGTTATGGCGACGGGTTCAGGGAAAACAGCAAACCATCTTCCTTTGACAAAGACTAATTGAGTTCCTTGTTCACAGTTCTCGGGAAATGGTTCTGAAGCTGCGAAAGAGAGTCCTTTCGTTAGCCTTGGATACCAAGTTTCTGCTGAAAAGTTGGTGTTGTTAAACTTAATCGCCTCAGACCTATCTCGACAACTTCTGAACCTGGCATCCTTGCTGGCGGTTATAGCTAAATGTGCATCAAAGATAGCATTTTGCCGGATATGACAGGGTGTTTCCTTGACCCACTCGGGTAAGTCACTTTGCATTATCCGATTGCGTAACTTTAGCTTACTTAATCGTTCACCACTTTTACTCAATGCAATTGCTTGATTGTAGCAGTACCGACAAGCTGCCCGCCATTTACGCCACACTTTATTTAGCTCGGGGCTTGGGTAAATCTGGATCTTCTTTGACCTGAGTTTTGTATTTACGCAATCCGTAGAGTCGGGAACTGAAGCAGTGGAGGATGGCGAGGATGTCCTCAACCATTTCTCGTTCTGGACTAAGACTTGTCTCGTTGAGAACCACGAGTTCACACCTGTTTTGTTCACAGAGCCATCGAAACAAGTCAAATCCGAATCTTGCCAATCGGTCTTTGTGGGCAACGACAACCATGCGGACATCACCTGACAAGACTTGTCCCAATAGGGCAAGCATTTTCTTTCGCTTGAAGTTGAGTCCGCCTCCGATTTCCGAGACGACTTCTGCTTGGGGGTAGAGATTGGACAGTGCGGCAACCTGTCGGTTGAGGTCTGGCTGTTGTGCGCGACTGCTGACCCGGGCGTAAACGACGACTTTGCGATTTTCGCTTCCTGATTTGGCAGTATAGGACTCGATGTTATACCGCCTTTGTCCGGCAGGGGTTCTGATGGTTTCGATTGAGCCATCTTCATCCCACCTGCGGAGTGTTCGTTCGTGGACCCCAAGGATTTTGGCGGCTTCCTTGGGCTTGACATATCTGGCAATAGGTTTTTCCTCAACGCTTGTCAGTTATTATACCGCATTGCCCTAAGATGTCTAGCTAATTTGAGATTAAATCTATCTCCCTCTTTTCTATAGAGAGGGCCTTAAGGGAACTCCAAAAAATAAAACCCGCAAAAAGTTCGTAGTAACCCCTTCAGGGGTTTCTTTAAAGATGACGGGCGTGAAGGAGTCACTACGAACGTTTATATGATTTATTTGTTGGAAATCCCTAAAAGAGGTGGGGAGGGGTTTGGGGAGAGGTCTCTTTCTTGATTCGCCAACAGAGTCCTTCAGGGTGCAAGGCTTTTTTATTGAACGCTAGTTTCTTCCCCTAAGCGGGTAAACCGAATTTCAATCCGTCTTCTGCTTTCATCGGGGTTCGGATTAACATTCCCAAAATTTCCCGTGGGAGAGACTAATTGCGCCGCAGAATAAGGGCGAAATTGTAATCCTTGCAGCTTCCCTTCGGTGCCTTGAATGGTTTGTAAAATTTGCACCACGGCTAAAGCTCTCATTAATCCTAAATCAGCATTTGAACCGGGAACTAACTGATTAACTGGGGTTGTACCGGCAGCAACTTGGGGTAAGGAACGGTCTAAATTACTCGAACTGGCATTATTGGGTTGTCCATCGGTATGTCCAATAATTTCTATGACATTGATATTATAAGCGGCGGCATTGGCTTCAATTTGAGGGACTAATTGATTGCGAACATAAGTTTCTAAGGCATCGGGAAGTTGAGCACTTCCCGAAGAAAATTGATAAGCCCCGGTATCACGAATCACGATAATGGGAGGGGCTTTCGGCGTTGCCATTTCCTGTTGCAATTGTCCCTGTAAGGTTTGGGTTTGCGCGGCTAAGGCGCGATTTTGGGCGACTAAGGGGGCAACTTGGGATTCGGCTAAGGTGGCGCGGTTTTGGGCGCTGGTGAGGTCAATTTGGGTCCGGAGAAGCTGTTGGCGGAGGGCTTCTTCGGTTTCGCGCATACTGGAAATGGAGACTAAGGGTTTGATAATTGCCAGCAGCAGCAGGAAACTGAGAATCATAAACGCATTGGACATTAAGTCCGTAAATGCGGGCCAAATATCAAATTCCGGTGGCATTTCATGCCGCCTTGACCTGGATTTCATGAGGCAATTTCTCCGTTAATTAGGGTGAATTTGTGCCGGGTTAAAGTGGGGATTTGGGGGATGTTTTCTGAGGATTAAGGCTTATTTTTCGGGATTTTCTTCTTCCTCCCAGTTGACCAGTTTTGGGTTAAAGGGGTCGTTGGAATTGTTGGCGGGAGGAGGACTCAGCCGGGTGGGTGCCATTCCTGATTGTTCTTCGGATTCTAAATGCTTGACAACTTGCGTGAGTTGTGATTGTACGGCAGTGAGGTCGTTGCCGAGTTTGGAGATGCGGGTGGCAACGGGGTCGGAGGCGGGATTGATGTTATGACGATCGCCGAGGGATGTGACGAGGCGATCGCCTAAAGTTTGCATTCCCTCTCTCATTTCTTCGGTAAACAGTTTCAGGGATTCGACTAATTTATAAAGTTCGGTATGAACATCCACAAAGCGATCGGTTCTTGTTGCTAATCGCTTTTGTAAGGTATCTAGGGTTTTGATAACGGAATGGAAGATTTGAGCGCTTTGCTGCATTTCTCCGACGACTTCGGATAATGCAGTTTGGTTATTTTGGGTTAAGTTCAGAACTTGACCGGAATTCTTGCTTAATCCGGCGATTTCTTCTGAGAGATGAATGGTTTCTTGGCTGGTGGTTTGCAAAGAGGCGATCGCCAGTTGCAATGCCTGGGTGGATTGATTTAACACCGAGGCGGAACGCGCTAAATCCCTTTGAGTATTGGCTAAATTATCCGTGGAACTGGCTAGTTTATTGGCAAATTGGCTCTTTTCAAAGATTTGTGCCGACTCCCGAAACATGGTTGCACCGGACATCATGGAACTGGAGGATTCCATCAGGCGATTGTAAACTTGAGTGGCGAGATGATTCGCTTGGCGGTTGCCTTCGGTAATTTGCTCTACGCTTTCTCCTAAAGAGGAAGAAACCGCTTCTTTGACGGAGACAGAGAACTGACTGACAAAAGTACCGAAGAGGGTTTCGAGGCGATCGACGGCTTTATCTAAAGGCGATCGGCGATTTAAAGCAGGGCCATAAATATTATCAATATAATCTTCTAACGCGCTGATGAGTTGATATTTGGCAATACTGGTATTTCTGAGTAAATTGACCACCGTCAACAAAGCACTACAAGCAACAGCAGTTAAACTACTAATAAACGCCACCCCCATCCCTTGCAGGGGTCGTTGCACTTGTTGAACCAACGCATCAATACTCCCCACCCCAAAATCATTAATGGTTTGGCTGAGTTCGGCTAGGTTCATGGTAATTCCTAGGAATGTTCCCAGCAAACCCAAGGAGAGTAAAAGATTGGGTAAAAATCGACAAAAATAATCGATTTGTTCATTTTTGAGGAGATGTCTACTATAAACTTGGTCGATTAACGCCCCGGTGTTTATATGTTCTAAAGCGGGACTAGACTCCTTACATCTAACTTCGATTTCTTCAACAATTCTCGGCTTTTTAGTGGGATTAGGGTCATAAATTAAACCCCGAACCCGAGAGGCTAAATAAATTAAATGTTGATAAACTCCCCACCGGAGAAATATCGTAAAAAATGTCAGGACAATCAGACTTAGAACAAACCCGAGTAAGTAGGGAGGCAGCAGGACAGAATTGAATTGCTCTATGAGACCCAATACCAAGGGTCCTTTAATGGGAGAGAGGAATTGACTCATGACGGATTAATACTAGGTTGATAATTGCAACGCCTGTGGTAGATTGACTTTACAGGCTGGGCGTGATTTGCTCGAAAGAGATAAAAATCGTCGCGTTTCTGGCGCTTGATTCGTCATAGTTTCGATCTATCCTAGCTCA
The DNA here is from genome assembly GCF_025370875.1 of Laspinema palackyanum D2c. Classification (NCBI taxonomy): domain Bacteria; kingdom Bacillati; phylum Cyanobacteriota; class Cyanophyceae; order Oscillatoriales; family Laspinemataceae; genus Laspinema; species Laspinema palackyanum. Next base: position 13,623 of record NZ_JAMXFD010000040.1, on the reverse strand, counting down.
AACCCGGATCAGGGGGTATGCCATCCGTTGGTTAGAATCTCCGGTGAGGGATGAGAGGAGGGGGACAAGAAACCAGGTTTCACCGCCCAGATTTGCTCCAGATTGGCAGAAATTTTGCACAGAAACCCGGTTTCTCATCTCTGCTGTACGGGCATTCTAGTCTAAATCTCGACGACCCTCCAAGGCACGCGCTAAGGTGACTTCATCGGCATATTCCAAATCTCCTCCCATTGGCAATCCAAAGGCAATGCGCGTGACTCGCGTAAAAGGTTTTAGTAATTGTCCCACATAAAGGGTCGTGGTTTCTCCCTCTACACTGGGACTAATGGCGATAATCACTTCTTTGATTTGTTGTTGACTCACGCGCCGGACTAATGCATGAATATTCAGTTGTTCGGGTCCAATGCCATCCATAGGCGAAATCACCCCACCGAGAACATGATATTTGCCTCTAAATTCCCGAGTTTTTTCTAAGGCAATTAAGTCGCGAGAGTCGGAAACCACGCAAATCACATCGCGATCGCGATTGGGTGCACGACAGATTTCGCAAATGGGTTCTGCACTCAAGTGAAAGCACTCTTTACAAAATCCGACTTGTTGTTTGGCATCGATTAACGCTTTCGCTAATGCCTGAATTTCCTCATCGGGTCGCTTCAATAAATGGAGGGCCAGTCTTTGGGCGGATTTAGGGCCAATTCCCGGCAAACGTTGCAGTTGCTCGATTAAACGAGCTAAAGGACGAGTATAAACGGTCAGTCTCCTGTGGACTCCAAAAGATACTCTTCCATTTTACCGATTTTTGTTCCCCAATGAACAGGAATTTACGGTAAACAAGGAGCTTCCTGAAACCCTGTATTTCCCTTGGCAGCAACATGGCAGGAATAGGTCAAAGACGCTGAGTTATTTCCCTGATTATTCTCTACGGTATTTCTCTTTCCTCCCCCTGTCCCTCTGGCTAAAATTCCGCCATTGACAATATTATTCGCAATGGTGACATCTTCCATCACACCGGGAGCATTATTGGTGTCAGCATTTACATAAATTAGCTCAATATTACCCAGCTCCGCAGTGACTCTGTTTCCGACAATTTTCACCTGTTTAATTGAAGGAATTTTGTACAAACCAATATAAGTATTCCCCTGATTATTGCGGAGAATCGCACCATTGACTTCGGTTCCCCCACAACATTCCTGAATCAAAATTCCCTCCCCATCTACACTCATATATTGGGTATCTCGGATGCGATGGCGATATACTTCATACTGATTTCCCTCTACCAAAACATTGGACCCAGACCAATCAATTGCCCGATTTTCTAAAGTGACTGCACCTCGGGGTTCTTTTAACCCCGTCGGGTCAGTCCACCATTGTTTTCCGCGTTCGTCGCGGACTTGATTATCTTGGATGACTAACCCATCTCCCGAGGCAGAAATGGCGACCCGCATGGTGTGATAAACCCAGTTATCTCGGACGGTAATTCCCGGGCGAAATAGTCCCGGTTCTGTATTGGGATTGGCATTTTTTTGGAATCCCTCGGATTTGGACCGATTCACGACAATTCCATAGTGATTGCCATAGTGGAAGGGTACTTTATTTCCTTCTCGATAGGTGATAATTTGTTCCTCTTTAATGGGTTTAACTTGATAATTAGGTTGGTTGTAGTTGTCGGTAATATTATCATTAACCCGATTATTAGCAATTAAAATATTAGCCTTGGCATTGACTGTAATATTAGCAGCAAATCGATAACTGTAACGCAACCAAGGACTTTGAAAAGAAGTATCAGGAACTCGCGGGTCGGGTTCAGCAACATTGTTGCTGCGAATGCCAAAAATGACAATGTTTTGATTATTCCCGGTATCCAAATCTCCCCGCAAGGAAATGGCGGCGCGATTGATATCCAGATGAACTAATCCAATATTACTATCCCTATCTCCGGCAGTGGTGGTGATGATTTTAAATGCGGAGTCGTTGGGAGTACCATCCCCTGAAAATTGAGGTTCATATTTGGGAAATTGCAGTTTTGATGGAGGATTAAATTCGGCATTTTTGGCATCGGCGACTGAGGGAGTTTCACCTCGGATAACCACTCCATTTTTTAGGCTAATGCTATCCTCAAATGAGTAGGTTCCTGCCGGAAAATAAACCACGCCTCCCTCATTTGCGGCAGCAGCATCTCGCGCTGCATTAAACCGCGCTACCATCGTTCCTCCCTCAAAATCTTGGATATTATAGACGCAGTTCCATTTAATTTGATTGGTCCAAGTATAGGAGGAATTAGAATATTGTTCAGCAATAGGATTATCCGTCGGTCCTCCCTGGGGACTCCCACAATTTGCGGCAAGTATTCCAACAGTGGTTGAGGTTGCCGATGGAGGTGTTGCAGTGACAGATTCCGGTGAGTTTACGGAATTAACTGCGACGGTATTAGGCAAGGTGGGGGGAGAATTTTCGAGGGAATTGTTGAGATTTTTGCTATAATTAGAGATGCCATAACCCCCGAGAATCAGACTCAAGGCGCAACCCGCAAGGCAGACGAATTGCCAGAATTTTTTCCACCGAGGACCGAGGTGATGTTTGGGTTGATTCATGATATCCTCTGATTAAGATTGCGTGAATTAGCAGAGATGCCTCCGACGGGATGGCATTGCAGATATTTAAAGGAGTGCGTTCGCGGAGCGTGTGCGTTAGCTTATTGCTGTTAATTTTTAAAATAACATATTTGCCAATTTTGACCAGCGATCGCCACTGCTGCTATATAGTCGGGATGGGGGTGCAGTTCCCCGATAAACCAATTGGATGCTAACTCGGAATTTCCCTGAATTTCCACTAATTTGGCAGGCATTCCCGGGATTAGAGACACCTCCACTTCATTCAATCCTGCTAATCCATCCCCAGTTGCCTTTAGGTATGCTTCTTTGCGAGTCCAAGCATTCAAAAAAGCTGCTTGTTTTTGTGCCAGTGGTAAAGCAGCGATCGCCTCTGCTTCTGCTGGCGTAAAAAACCGTTTCGCCAACTGTTCCGCATCGGATAAGTCACGAATTTGCTCTAAATCAATTCCTACAGGTTCCGAGGCGATCGCATAGAGCGCCAATCCCCCAGAATGCGACAGATTAAAATGCAGATTTTGCTCAACATTTGCCAACATCGGTTTCCCCTTGGCACTGTACTGAAATTCTATCTTGTCCGGTACAACCTGTAAATACTTCCCCAACAGCGATCGCAACATCCCTCGTCCTACAATAAACCGACTGCGATCGTGTTCAAAATAAAAGCGATCGGCCCTTTTTTGCTCCTCCTGGGACAACAGGGCTCGAAATTGGCGGATTTCTGTGGAATTGCGATCGAGTTCCACCCGCCAAACATGAACCTGTTGCGGAGAGAGTCTGATGGTTTTAGGTGGGAGTTTCCATTCTATATTCATCCGATGTTCGTAGTAACGACTTCAGTCGTTCTCTTGTCTTCGTTCGTAGTAACGACCTCAGTCGTTCTCTTGTCTTCGTTCGTAATAACGACTTCAGTCGTTCTCTTGTCTTCGTTCGTAATAACGACTTCAGTCGTTTTCCTCCTTCAAAAAATCTCGCTCGTATTTCACATAGCGAGCGAGAAGTCTACTACTCTTGCTCTATAATGGTCAAGAAATCGAAATCGCCTTGGTGGTTAATTCCGGAACCTCTGAACTCTTTTCATCAGGAATATGTTCCATCAAAATCTCCATCTTATTCAAAGCAATATTCCCGAAAATCGTCGCAAAGGCAACATCGGAAGCATCCCGTCCCGTTCCAATTCTGACAATGCCATTTTGAGGCGCTAACCGAGTCGCATCAAACAGATACCAACGTCCTCCCAAATATGCCTCAAAACAAGCATGGAAATCAGGTGGAGTTAACCCATAAGCATATCCTGCCACACATCGTGCTGGAATATTCAAGGCACGACAATAGGCGATCGCCAAATGAGCAAAATCCCGACAAACCCCAATCCGTTCCGTTGCCGTATCAAATGCCGAAGTATGGGGATTGCTCGTCCCATACTCATAAATCACCTTTTCATAAATCCAATTACAAATCGCCGTCACCCGAGAATATCCGGTTGTCAAGTCTCCAAATTCAGAAAGCGCTAAATAATGGAGGCGATCGGACTCGCAATACCGACTGGGATAAAGATAGTGGAACGTCTCCACAGGTAAATCTGCTGGCGGCACTTCAGCAATGGTATTGGCATCCGCATAAAAGTGGGTCATCTCCACGGTTGCCTGATAGAAAATATTCAAATTTGTACCCCCAGGGACATTCACGCGGAAATAGCGGTTTTCTACGAAGGGGGTCACATATTCATCGATGCGAATATCCGGGTCGATGATTAATTGTTCTGTGAGTATTTTCTGACAATGGGTTTCAACAACGCGGATATTAAACACAAAGGTACTCAGGGACTCAACATTATAATTGAGCGTACACCCTAGTTTGAATTTCATGGCTTTTAAAGCGGGGATGGGGTAGAGTTGAATTTAATTTTAGCATAATTGGGAGGGAGTAGCGACAACCCGCCGCCAATCGTTTAAACGTTGGCTGCCTAATAGCTTGCATTCGGTTAAAACCGACGGGAAAGATTATTTTAACCTTTTTTTAGGGATAGTAGGGGGATAAGGCTTTATACAAAATTGCGGCCAACTGGTAACAAAGTTAGTGAGTTTCTGTAATGCTTTATTTATAGAAAAACGGCAGCAAAAAAGGTGTTTTTATCAATATCAGGCTGATTTTAGCTACGGTTTGAGCTAGTTAACAACCCTTTACAATAGTTTTTTCTTCTGACACTCTTGCAGCAAATCTAAGGTTAAGTCCCCAGGGAAAAAATTTTGTTCGCACCAGACCCCATAAGATAAGGTAGAGTTTTTTAACAGTTCTGAGGTCATCAACTGTCAAAAATACTGGAAACTTAATGGAAGACTTTTTATTTTGATAAACCTGGTCTGTTTAGGGATTTTATTTAATTTATCTGTAGCCAATCAACTCTTAATATTTTAGGAAATTGCGGGTATTTTTTCCGATAGTTTAGTTAAATTCATCACGATTTTTTACTTTGGGCGGACTTGCTGAGTCGATGACCGTTGGAGGGGAATAAATCCCGCGCCGGGTGTTGCTATTAAAAATTTCGGGCAAAAAACAACACCCAATCGGTCCTAGCTTAGTGACTTCCTCTGTTCCTTTGAGCTTCTGTGGAGGTGCCGTGAAACCGTAGTTTCAATCGCATTGCTCCCTACTGCATCAGTTGAGGAAATATCAGCCCGGGGATTGGGTGATGTTCTTCGGTTTGTTGTGGTACGAGACAGATGTGAAATTGAACAGCTTTAACCTCTTTAGGTGTGAACGTGGACTTGGCTGTTTGAATCTGCCAGGGAAGCGTTTTCCGCTTCAATTACTACTTTAGCGGGTTTTTATGGAGATGCAAGCAAATGTAAGAAAGGTTTACATCAATGTAAGTATTGACTCTGAACAAGATTAAGTTAAGTAAACTTCTGGCCCAAACTGCCCCGGGAAACCGCCATATTCTGTGGGGTTTAGTCCGAGGGGCATCATTTCTGGTGGTCCGGGCTGGCCCCAGGGTGAAGCAATTCGCAAATTAAGCGGTTTTCGGAAACAGCAGTCTGTTACCTTGATTAAGTTATTGTTATAGGCCGCACGCGCACCTGAATGTCAGTTGCAGCGCAACCCTGGGATTCGGGGCGAGTTTAAGGTAAAAGTGGGTAAGAATTATGGCGCTGATAGTCCAAAAATACGGTGGGTCCTCCGTAGGGTCCGTTGAACGCATTAACGCCGTTGCCGAACGGGTGATCAAAACCGTGCAGGGCGGCAATTCCGTGGTGGTGGTCGTTTCGGCGATGGGGAAAACCACTGACGGACTGGTAAAATTAGCCAATGAAATCTCATCGAATCCCTCTCGCCGGGAAATGGATATGTTGCTGTCTACCGGAGAGCAAATTTCCATCGCCCTGTTGAGTATGGCGTTGCAAGAATTAGGGCAACCGGCAATTTCCCTCACGGGTGCACAGGTGGGCATTGTCACGGAAGCGGCACATACCCGCGCCCGGATTTTGCGAATTGAGACGCAACGAATTGAGCAACAGATCACCGAGGGTAAAGTGGTCGTGGTTGCCGGATTCCAAGGGATTGCGAGTACGAAAGACTTGGAAATTACCACCCTGGGACGGGGGGGTTCGGATACCTCGGCGGTGGCCCTGGCGGCTGCTTTACGGGCCGATCGCTGCGAAATCTATACCGATGTCCCCGGCATTTTAACCGCTGACCCCCGGTTAGTTCCTGATGCCCAACTGATGACGGAAATTACCTGCGATGAAATGCTGGAATTAGCCAGTCTGGGGGCAAAAGTCTTGCATCCTCGGGCGGTGGAAATTGCCCGCAACTATGGCGTTCCCTTGGTGGTTCTCTCCAGTTGGACTGATGATCCCGGGACTCTGGTGAGTTCGCCAACACCAATGGCGCGACCCCTGGAAGGGTTGGAATTGGTGCATCCCGTGGATGGGGTGGAATTTGATACGAATCAGGCAAAAGTTGCCCTGTTGCGGGTTCCCGATCGCCCTGGTGTGGCGGCGCAGTTGTTTGGGGAAATCGGACGGCAACAAGTGGATGTGGATTTGATTATCCAGTCCATTCACGAATTAAATACCAATGATATTGCCTTCACCGTGAGTCAGGAATCGGTGAATCAGGCAGAGGCAGTGGCAGCGGCGATCGCCCCCACCCTCCGCAACCGCCTGGATTCAGCCCCAGAAGAGGCAGAAGTCATGGTCGATCGCCAGATTGCCAAGGTGAGCATTTCTGGCGCGGGAATGATTGGACGTCCTGGTGTGGCGGCGAAAATGTTTGCTACCCTGGCTGAGGCGGGAGTGAATATGCAGATGATTTCCACCTCAGAAGTGAAAGTGAGTTGCGTGGTGGATGCGGACCAATGCGATCGGGCGATCGATGCCTTGTGTCAAGCGTTTGAAGTCAGTTCCTCTCCCCTGCAATCCGGTGGTTCCAGTGCAGGTAAGGCGATCGCCCCCAATACTCCCCCAGTACGCGGAGTTGCCCTGGATTTGAATCAAGCGCGGGTGGCAATTCGCCATATCCCCGATCGCCCCGGCATGGCAGCAAAATTCTTCGGTGTCCTCGCCCAGGAAAATATTAGCGTAGATACGATTATCCAATCCCAACGCTGTCATATTATCAACGGTATTCCCACCCGAGATATTGCCTTTACCGTGGCCCGGAATGATGCTAAAGATGCCCGCAGAGTGTTAGTTCCCTTAGCCGCAGAATTGGGATGTGGGGAAATTATTGTAGACGAGGAAATTGCCAAAGTTAGCATTGTTGGTTCCGGCATGGTCAATCACCCCGGCATTGCTGCTGAGATGTTTAATGCCCTAGCAAGGGAACGGATCAATATCCAAATGATTGCCACCTCTGAAATTAAAGTCAGTTGCGTGGTTGAGCGTGAATCCGGTGTGAAAGCCTTGCAAGTGATTCATGCCATTTTCAATCTGGCTGGAACTCAAAAAATTGAAGTTCCTGCGTGATGAAACAGCTATGAGGGTGGATAAAATTCCACCCTCATTCCGGTTATTAGGGGTTATTTTCTTCCGGCTTTTCTTCCGTCACTTCTTGGGTCTGAAAATACAGGGCGGTTAAATCATCCAAATTCAAATCAAAAGCCGGTTTGGGATTGCGGAAATAGGGATGAATCACCAGAACCTTGGGGGGCCGTCGGTCATTGGGTGCAGCGACAATTTGTTTAATGACCTTCAGATACTCTTTGGCGGTACTTTCCCAGGTGTAGTCCTCCAAAACCAACTTTTGAGAGCGCGATCGCATCTGTTCCCACAACTCGGGATCCCCTACCAGCCGTTCTAATCCTCGGGCAATATCTGCTGGATCGCAAGGATCGACGAGTACCGCACATTCTTCCGGGGCTTGTTTGAGCACTTCACTCAACCCGCTATTTTCAGTCACCACCAAGGGTAATCCTGCTGCTGCGGCTTCCAACGGGGCGAGTCCAAAGGGTTCAAACAATGAAGTTAAGGTGAATACTGAACCCCGTTTTGCTAAAAACCGATAACAAGCCGCCAAAGCCGGTTGATCCGGCAAGGAAAACGCGCTGATTTTCCCCCATAACTTACTCTTTTTAACCACTTTCCGAATCGGCGCTAAGACCCGTTCCGTTTCGTCATCGCCGCATTCTTCCTGGAGGGGATTATCCAGTCCGCCCGTAATCATCACCAGATTTGCCGTGTTTTGCAGCGTCTCACTCTGAGCAAAGGCTTCCACGAGTCCTTGAAGGTTTTTCTTCGGTGCGAGGCGGCTAGAGGCCAAAATAATTGGATATCCGAGACGGTCCTCATCAATATCCCGGGCCAATCGCTCATCAATCAGGTCCTGAATCTCTTTTTCGTTCTCGCAGGAGACATTAGGACTAAACATACTGGCATCGACCCCGGGTGCAATCACCACAAACCGGGTATCGTCGTTCACATCCACCGCATCCTGATAAACCCGATGAGCATATTGCTCAAAGCGTTCCGTTTGCGTACTGGTAATATTGACCGCTGACCGATTCATGCTTAAGCGTTCCGCCACCAAACGCCGAGTAAAATGAAAATGCCTGTCCATGCTTTCCATATTTTGCGGCGTCATTTCCAGTTTGTCGATTTTTTGAGCGCCGAGGGAATGACCCGTAAAGGTGAACGGGATACCCGTGGCGGCTTCAATCAACACCCCGGCGAGACCTCCATCCCCGTAATGAGCGGTAAATACATCGGGGAATGCGCCCTCTTGTCGATAGAATTGGAGAATGTTGGGCACCCATTCTTTGACCAGATGCGGCCAGAGGAGTTCTTTCCTGATAAATCCTTTTGGGCCCGCGCGAAAGCGGATAATTCGGACATTTTCCACCCCAGGATAGGAATCGAACGGTTCGGCAAACTCGGGCCAGTCGGAGTCAATAATCTGGCGAGTGATAATATCAACTTTGTGACCTTGATGGGCGATCGCGATCGCCACCTGTTTCACATAAACTAACTGGCCCCCGAAATCCGGATGTTCAGTCAGATGACTATCTTTTGGATCGAAGTTACCCTGGGGATTGAGAAATGCAATACGCATAAGCAGATTTTTTACCAAACGACTGCCTCAAGTGTATAGGGTTGAGGGAGATTCGCCACATTCTCAATAGTAGCTTGCAGCCTGAAGCATTAGCTGGTCAGTCTTTGACCGAAAATGAAAGATAATTTGGATCATGGCGATCGCGCTTATTTCGATAATCTAGAAGATAAAAGTCGCTCTCATTAATTATGAATTCACTCCCATCCACGATTCGTGCCATTGATGACGAACTCTCTAAACGTGAGCTTGCTCTAGACCCCGGCGGTTATTTCATCATCTACCTTGATCGCGAGGCAGAATTGATTTGTGCCAAACATTATACCAATGTGATTGATGAGCGCGGGTTAGCTGTTGACCCGGAAACCGGGAAACCAATACCGGCAAGAGGAAAGGTCGAACGCACCCACGAAACGTTATTCTCTGGAAGAACCGCGAAAGAATTGTGCGTGAAAATTTTTGAGGAAACGGACCCTTGTGCAGTGACGATGCTGGATCACGCCGCCTATCTCGGACGAGAATTTATGCGTGCTCAGATGGCCCTGGTGACTGGGGAGGAGTATGTTCAGGACTAAGGGCCAGGGACAAGCAACCGGGGTTCTACCCTTGATGGGTTCTAACGTCAGTCGAAGAGTTTGAGATAAAACCCGGGTTCTAACCCCTAAGGTTGGGGATGAGTGCATTCTGGGTCAATGCGCTCATCCCCAAGGCGAATCCAGAGTCAAAATCGATGCGGTACGTTACTGTAAAAAGCCTCCTTGATAGAAATAATAGGTTGCCATTGGGATCACCGTTGCCAGGACTAACAGGACAATCACCACCATCGTGGCATTGCCGGTATCGGTTTCTTCTGCGGTGGCAAAGGTGCGTTCGATGTCCAAACTGGTATCAACAATCGGAGGACCGGGGTCTGGTTGACCCGAAAGAACCGCAATCATGCGATCGCTGGCGTCGGTTAAAGCTTGATTGTATTTATCCCCCTCTCGTAAGGGGACTTGGAGAGTTTCTTGGGCCACACTTTCAGCAATTTCAGCACTTAAGAGAGATTTAATGTCATCTCCAGTCCGGATGGCGGAATTATTGGTGAGGGTATCGACCACCAGTAAGGTTTGATGGGCCCCTTCTTCTGGGGTGGGAAACCATTTTTCAAAAAGTTTTTCGGTAAAACTATCAATGGTTTCGCCATAGTCTAGGCGGCGAATGGTGACGAGACGAACTTCGTTGCCGGTGTCTTTTTGGAGTGCGCTAAGGGCTTTGTTGAGATTGCCTTCGGTGAGGCGACTGAGGACTTCGGCATCATCAAGGGTCCAGGTGCGATCGCCAGCATGGAGAATCGGCATTTGATAAACCCCGGTTGCCGCAGCGGGTGCCACTGCCACTAGGGTTGCTAAGGCGATCGCCACGATGGATAACAGGAGTCCGGTGAATCCGGCTTTCCAGGAGGTGATTCGGTGAAGGATCTGTTTCATAAAATGAGTCTTACAAACTTATTGTTTAACTTTACCCCATTGACCCGGACCGATTAAACCCGATGACTCCCTCGGCGACTTGCTCAAAAAGCCCAACTCTGCGATTTGTTGCTGCCTCTGACCCGGTAAGATGGTTGAGTTCAAAAAGTAGTGAAAAGAAGGATACTCTCTATGGAAGCATTGCCAGAACAGGTGCAACGATTGCGCGATCGCGTAGCGGTGGTGACGGGTGCTTCGCGGGGAATTGGTCGGGCGACTGCAGTCGCCCTCGCCGCCGAAGGAGCTAAAATTGCCGTTAACTATTCCAGTAATAGTACCGCCGCCGATCAACTGGTGGAGGAAATCACCGCCGCTGGTGGCGAGGCAACTGCCATCCAAGCCGATATTAGCAACGTTGATTCCGTCGATGCCTTGATCAAAACCGTGACGGATCAATGGGGACGCATCGATATTTTAGTCAATAATGCTGGAATTACTCGCGACACTCTCCTGTTAAGAATGAAACTGGAAGATTGGCAAGCCGTCATTGACACCAATCTCACCGGAGTTTTTCTCTGTACTCGCGCCGTCAGCAAACTCATGCTCAAACAAAAATCCGGTCGGATTATTAATATTGCTTCCGTTGCCGGTCAAATGGGTAATCCCGGCCAAGCAAACTACAGTGCAGCAAAAGCGGGGGTAATTGGCTTTACCAAAACTGTTGCTAAAGAACTTGCATCTCGGGGGATTACAGTCAATGCAGTTGCCCCCGGATTCATATCCACGGATATGACCAAAGACCTCAAAGGTGGGGAAGAAATCCTCAAATTTATCCCCCTCGGTCGTTATGGGGAACCTGAAGAAGTGGCCGGTTTAGTTCGCTTCCTCGCGGCGGACCCGGCTGCGGCTTATATCACCGGGCAAACGATTAATGTGGATGGGGGAATGGTAATGGCTTAATCAGCCATCACTCCGGGGAAACCGGCCTGCAAAAATGCCTCCATTCTTAAAGTTAAAGCCGGTTTAAATAGCCTTTCCCTTCCTCAAAAAATTAGCCTTTGCCAACTTTTTCGGCAAAGGCTCAGGGGTGGTTAGAACAGTAGGGATTCTCTCGTCTTACTGAGTCTAATTCAAGGTTTCAAGAAGCGATGGATTGGGGATAAGAACGAGAGTCGGATACCTGAACCTGCAAGCGATCGCAAGCAATTCGTTCCGGCCTCCCAGGGATGCCATTTTGACAAGTGGTAATTTCTAATTGGGCCTCGGGAGCAGCGGTAAACATCAACCGTTGTTGAGGAAAAAGAACCCGTTCTAATTCAAAGTCTTTTGAATTAATTAGTTTTATAATTTGAAGATAAGGAGTTGAATTGCTATGAAAACATAAAAGATGTGGAAAAGCAGGGTCGTTTTTAACTTGTTCTTCCAGGGTTGAATTTAATAGCATTTTAATGGCAATCAATGTTAAGTGGGTTGGGGTTTGACGTTTGCCCTCTTTTTCTACCTTTAATATGAATAGAAATTGGCAAATTCATATCCTAATTTATACCACTCATAAAAGACTTTTATATCTATCTTAAGTTAGATTATGGGATCGGAGAGGGACTTAGGTATATACCCGGATAGAGAGGGCCATGTTAAGGCTTGAGGTGATGATAAATACAGCCCCGTCCGGACTAGCTGATTCCCGGCATCCGTACAAGTATCAATTTATTGACTGCCCGCCTACGGATTGAGTTCTATCGGTTCAATTTGCGGAAGTCTTGCCAGTACAGGAAGTGAACCATGAAACCGGCCCCTTGGACTCTCATTTTAATTTTAGGACTAGGTATTTTCGCTTTATCTACTGGGGCGATTTTAATCCGATTAGCATTCCAGGCCGCCGGGGTGCAAGGGGTAGGATTTAGCCTGATTTTAGCGGCCTCTCGGTTGAGTTTAGCGGCCCTATTGTTGCTACCTGCCTGGAGAAACATCAAACCGCAACCTCTACAATCTGGGGCGATTATTTATGCTGGGGTTGCCGGGGGATTTCTCGCCCTTCATTTTGCCACTTGGATTACGTCCTTATCCTATACCTCGATTGCCGCCTCTACGGCGATCGTCACCACAAATCCCGTATGGATTGCCCTGTTTTCCTTCCTGTTTGGAGAAAAGCCAAATTCCAAGACTTTAGTGGGGATGACCCTAGCATTAATCGGGGGATTAGCAATCGGGTTGAGTGGGACTGAATCGAGTGCGATCGCCAGTCATCCGCTACTGGGGAATAGTTTAGCTTTGATTGGGTCCTGGGCAATTAGCGGGTATTTATTGTTAGGAAAAGAGGCACAACGGCGGGGGATGGGAATTGGCAGTTATGCGGCGATCGCCTATAGTAGTGCGGCCCTGATTTTGTTGCCATTACCGCTGTTATGGGGAACCCGTTATTTGGGGTATCCCCCATCGGTGTATGGGTATGTTCTCTTGATGGCGATCGGACCCCAACTGATTGGACATACGAGTTTTAACTGGGGGTTGCGTTGGATTTCCCCAACGTTGGTTACCTTAGTTATCCTATTTGAACCTGTAGGGGCTAGTATTTTAGGCTATTTTATTTTTGGAGAACTGCCTGGAATGGGGGTAATCGGTGGTGCAGTCGTCTTGCTGATTGGCGTGGCGATCGCCGCCCTTGCCACTCGACCCATTCCCTCCGAATCCTAACCCTTGGAGTCGGAAAAAATCCCCTCAAATTTCCCCTAAATCATCACAATATCCGCCGGAGTAATCATCGAAGCATCCAGATTACTCAAAACCACCAGAAGTTCACCCCCAACCGAAATATTAGTCACCCCAGTTCCTTGAGTAATGCTCAATTGCTCTCTAGTTAATCCCGCTGCCAATCCAATGCGGTCAATTCCGAGTTCAAAATCTATCACTAAATTAACCCCATCCCCTTCGCGCAAGACCAAGATATCCTCTCCTGTCCCGCCAATTAAGGTATCATTTCCCAAATCTCCCCAGAGGACATCATTGCCATTGCCTCC
>NZ_JAMXFD010000039.1 GCF_025370875.1 Laspinema palackyanum D2c | reverse complement strand
ATGTTTATTGGTGCAGGAAGGGGGGCCTTTTGTTCATTTACCCCCCCTGCTTTTTATAACTTTTTCAGCAAACCCTATCTATGGTTTGACCGCCTGTATTTGATCGCGACCCTGAATTTATTCTTATTTTTGGGTCTGATTGCCGCCCTCTCCCCACCGCGACAAACCCTCTTGGATTGGGCGCGTTATGCTCACCAAGCCAAGGGTCAATCCGTGTTACAAGATTTAATCTGGGGTGAAAAAAGTCCCGCACCTGTGGCGATCGCCATCTGTGCCACCATTACCGCCCTCGTTTTTATCCCCTGGGTCCTCTTATGGCCCTTGGAAATGCTCCCCAAATTGCAGGCGATCGCCGTGATCGGCTTCTACGTCATCTTGGCCGCAATTTATGCAGTCCTGGCTCAAATCATGCTGTTGCTCAAATCCAAAAAGCGAGCATTGTGGGTCACAGGCGTTGTTGGGGCTGCGATCGGCCTCCCCTTGCTCACCCTAGCCCTCTTAGGAGGACAACCCGAAACCATCCCCGAGATTTATCTGCTCTCCATCCTCTCCTTATCCGGCGTAGAATACGCCACTACGACCCCCATCTTTATGGCATTCCTAGGACATCTCGCCATTTTTGCGGGACTCTGTCTCAAGTTACGTCAGCAACTCAACCGCGCTGGAGAGTCCGCCACCAAAGCCCTCCTCATGGGTAGAAAAGTCAGTTAATCTATAAGAAGGGGGCAGTACATAGACTGCCCCCCTTCTCTATAGAGGTCATGAGTAATTCTGTTAGCTAGTCTTCAACCCGTTACGGTTTGATAACTCATGATTTTAATCACGGGACCCGTTTCGGGTAAACTGCCCGTGGTCAATTCAAGGGAATTGGCATTGACCTGTTCCACAACCCGATTATCCAGAACCGATAAAAACTCATCCACCTCAACCAAATCGCAAACTTGAGCATCCGCTGCGGTGGTGCGATAGTGCATGGGAATCACCACTTTCGGGTTCAACTTGAGCATCGCTTCCTTGGCTTCCGAAGGGGTATAAGCTTTTGGACCTCCCCCTACCGGCAATAACAGCAAATCTGGGCGTCCCATGAGGATTTGCTGTTCTGAATTAATCGGTGCCGCTGCGCCGCCGAGGTGGAGGATTTTCACCCCTGCTTGGGTCCAACTCCAGGCGACATTGATGCCGAAGCGTCGTCCGCCATAGCGATCGTGATCGGTGCGAATTCCCTGGATTTGCTTGTTGCGAAACTGATAGGACCCAGGTTCAAACAATAATCGGGGTTCTCCCGGCAGTCCTTCGGTATTTCCTTCGTCCAATAACCGGGAACTAATTAAGACTAAATCTGCGGAGACTAACGGGGGGGGATATCCTGCGGTACATCCAAGACTCCGGAAGGGATTGACTAGGACCCGCTGGCCTTCCCCTTCAAATAAAAAGCAAGTATGGCCTAACCATTTTACGGAGAGGGAATTGGTATTTTGAGCCCGGTTTCCAGAACTGGGGGGCGTTTGCGCTGCCCACTGTTGCCATGCTGAAGGAAGTGTGCTGGCAATCCCTGCCAAAGCCGCTACTTTCCCATAATGGAAAAACTGTCGCCGATTAATCATGATCGAAATCGCTACAAACAGCGGAATTTAAAGGTTAACGGTCGAGGATGAAAGGTTGGATTACACGAGGGATTTCAACTGATCCAGAAAGTTTTTCAGCAGTTGTTTTCCTGGAGTGGTGAGGATGCTTTCGGGGTGAAATTGCACGCCTTCTAGGGTGGGATACTTCCGATGTCGGACTCCCATGATTGTGCCATCTTCCACCCAAGCGGTAATTTCGAGTTCCTCCGGACAGGTGTCTCGGTCAATGACGAGACTGTGATACCGAGTGGCGGTAAAGGGATTTTCTAGGTTTTGAAAGACGCCAACTCCGTTGTGATGAACTTCGGAGGTTTTACCATGCATCAGTTCCGGTGCCCCGACGATTTGACCCCCAAAGACTTGTCCGATACATTGATGGCCGAGGCAAACGCCGAGAATGGGTAGGGTGGGAGCTAATTCTGTAATTAACTTCAGGGAAATGCCTGCATCTTCCGGGCGTCCGGGTCCTGGGGAGATGACGATCGCATCGGGCCCTAATTTACGAATTTGGTCGATGGTGATTTGGTCATTCCGGTAGACGCGGATATCTGAGGCGATCGCCGTTTCTTTGCCCAGTTCTCCCAGATACTGGACAAGGTTGTAAGTAAAGCTATCGTAGTTATCGATAACGATAATCAAGGTAGAGACTCCTTTTTAGGCGAACAATCATTATAATAATTGGGAATTTTAGAGTTTAGAGTTTAAAACTTAGAGTGGCGAGTTTAGGCTAATCCAGTTAAATTAATAAATTGACATTCTCTGGTAAAATTATCAGTTTTTTAATAAAAGTTGAGGGCAACCGATTCAGAGAGTTGAGGGGGATCCGGGTTGAGGATCCGAGGGTTCGGGTGAGGGGTGGATGAGTTCCACCCTTCCCGATCGCGATTGAGACTGTAGCCTTGCCAATTAATTCCTAACCCGACGAGTTGAGGCGGGGACCGTACAGGGTGTAAACACCGACCGGGGACTGTCTCCACTGGGGAGGGTAAAGACACCGAGTCAAAGAATAGTTTGCACCCAGGTGAATAAGGGGGGTAACAGCAGGCATCCGGCCACGGCGATCGCTACGATCGCCGAGATTAATACGGCACCAGCAGCACAATCTTTAGCAATTTTAGCCAAGTCGTGATAACTTTGCTGAACGGTTAAATCGACTACAGATTCTAGGGCAGTATTCAGGAGTTCCATCGTTAAAACGGCCCCAATTGTTAACGTAATGATGGAAATTTCTACAAAGCCGACTTGTAAAAAAATCCCCAAGGCGATCGCCACTGAACCGATGACGACATGAATCCGAAAGTTGCGTTGGGTTTGGAAGGTGTAGCTGATTCCCGTTGCCGCATATTTAAAACTAATGAATAAGTTCGTAGCAACCTGCCAGGACAAATCACGATTGAATCGGGTAGGCTGATGCGATACTCGCTTTGGTGGTGGGGTCGATCCCTCGGGAGACATAGGCAGGACAGTAGACAAATTTAATGGTGGAGCAACGGATTGAGTCGGTTGGCCGGTTATTTCCGAACGGTCTAATTTCATAGCAGGTATTGCTTCCGTGCGCTAGTTTGCTCAGATACTGAACCCATACTACAACCTCACTTTTGGAGAAGTTGTGTTGTCTGTATCGTTACAAGGCAAGACCCACAGCGGTGAGTAAGGTTTCTTGTTGACCTAGCATCCGGGTTAAACTCTCTTCATCCGGATGATCCCAACCCAACAGATGAAGGAGTCCATGAGCCGCCAACCAAGCGAGTTCTACGGTGACGGAATGCTCCTGCTGTTCGGCTTGTCGAGCGGCTGTATCCACGGAAATAATAATGTCCCCTAAATACAGAGGAATCTCTCCGCAGATAGAGTCTATCGGTGGATACTCTACCTCTAAAGCGGCAAAAGATAACACATCCGTGGGTTTATCTTGATGGCGATATTGAGCATTGAGTTGTTGGATTTCCCCATCGTCACTCAAGCGGATGCTCAGTTCATAGCCGATCGCCGGTGGGAGTTCGGTTTCAAGCTGTTGCAACCAAGTCTGGAACCACTGGTCCCAGGTTTCCTCGGCGATCGCCTCACACTGCACTGTCCTAGCAACATCAGACTCCCAATAGGCATTTTGCACCATCAGCTCAAGTTCAATAGTTTGACACTGCACTTTATTTTTATCCTCTGCTTAACGGGTTAGATATGCTAGTCCCACCAGTAGCCCCAACAATCCCACCGTTGTTAGGAAGAAGTGCTTCAAAGAGGTCCCCCGCTTGCGAACCATATTTCGCATCGCCAGTTTCACATAGCTATCTTGGGGGCTTTTTGGGGCTTCCCCTGGCTCAGATTCAGTCAAGGGGGCCGTTTCAGGCTCGGGCCGATCGGACAATTCAGACGGGGTAGAGGGGTGACTCATCTCAGTTAATAAAATTATGAGTTCGGAACCAAATTGATAACATTTTTTTCAATTCTACCACTTTTTGGGGGTTGAATTCCCCCAATCTTTAAAAAAAGCAGACAGAATCTACCCCTACCCTGAAGGCACTCCAATGGGGAAAACAGGAAAAGACCCAATCCTATCCGGTTCCCTGGGGATTTTTTTATTAGTCCTGGGGGATAAACCGATTCCGAACACAAAAAAAGCCTATTAAAAACTCAGAAGATTGAAACCCTTGTTCTGAATTTTTAATAGGTTTGACTCAGGGAAAATCAATCAATCCTGATTTTTACAGAGAATTGCTATCCCCCAGTTGGGTTTCCTGACGAAGATAGGCTTCAATGAAGGCATCGAATTCGCCATTCATAATGTCGGTAATATTGGTGGTTTCAACGCCAGTGCGGAGGTCTTTGACCATTTGATAAGGGTGAAAGACATAGTTACGAATCTGGTTCCCCCAGGCGGCTTCTACCATATCCCCTCGGATTTCGGCAATTTCTTGGGCGCGTTGCTCTTGAGCGATTACGAGCAATCTGGCTTTGAGTAAAGCGAGGGCTTTTTCTTTGTTTTGAAGTTGCGATCGCTCCTGGGTACAGCGCACCGCCAGTCCCGTGGGCAAATGCACCACCCGCACGGCAGTTTCCACTTTATTCACGTTTTGACCGCCTTTCCCCCCGGAACGGGAGGTGGTGATTTCTAAATCTTTCTCGGGAATATCTAACTTGACCGATTCATCCAACATCGGCATGACTTCGACTCCAGCAAAGCTGGTTTGCCGCTTCCCGTTGGCATTAAAGGGGGAAATTCTCACCAGTCGGTGCGTTCCTTTTTCTCCCTTCAAATAGCCATAGGCATAACGTCCCTCAATTTCTAGGGTGGCTGATTTAATCCCCGCTTCGTCTCCTTCCGAGATTTCGCTACATTGGACTTTATACCCGTGCCTTTCGCCCCAGCGGGTGTACATTCGCACCAACATTTCGGTCCAATCTTGGGCATCGGTGCCACCGGCACCGGCATTGATGCTCAAAACCGCACCGCTTTTGTCGTAGGGTCCACAGAGCAATTGTTCTAATTCCCAGCGATCGAGTTCTTCGTCCAGTTGGGTGAGGGTGGATTCCGCTTCTTGACAAAGTGCCTCATCCGGTTCCATTTCCAGCAGTTCTAAGATAGCCTTGGTATCTTCTAGGCTATTTTTCCACTGATGATATTGGTCTAAATGAGACTTGAGGTCGTTGAGTTCTTGCAGGGTAGAAGATGCCTTGTTCTGGTCTTCCCAAAACTCGGGTTGAGCGGCTAATTGCTCTAAGTCGTGGATTTTGGCAGTGAGAGCGGGAATGTCAAAGATAGTCCTGGGTTTTACCCAGGCGATCGTACAACTGTTCAACTTCCCGTTTGATTTCTAAAACTTCCATGTTGGCTGTCGCGGATTTCCTTTCTCAATCAAGCAGATAACTAATTGTTATTGTAGCGAAACTTGGCCCAAGCAGACTGTTTTCCTTGGGGTGACGATGCCCTGTACCCCACCCCCGATGAGAAACCCTCGTCGTCGCTTGACCTGGGATTTTCAGGGCCGATCGCCTCGGTGTCGCATTTGTGCTCTGACTCCCGAGGGGGCGAATTAACATTTCTTCACAAGCTCGGGACAGACTTTACATTCACCAGAAAAAATTTCCGTATTTTTGCGGAACTCCCTGATTTGAACCCAGAGGAGTTCCGTAAAACAACTCTAGTGGTCGCCTCTACCTTAAGGCATACTAAAAGTAGGTTAAATTTATTGACTAACTCTTAAGACAGTTTTTCTTATTCTCCAATCCACCGCCCCTGAAAACCAGGGAATACCTTTATTCGAGGCTCTAAATAAAATGGCGACTCAATCCTCTTCTATGCACTACCGAGGGATGGAACTCTTAGTCTCCTATCACCAAAATCCCTCGGTGCTTGTTCGCAATCAGCTAGTGCGTTTAAATGCTGGCTTGGTTAGAAAAATAGCTCACCGAGTCAGCCATCAATGTGCTGAACCTTACGAAGACCTCGAACAAATTGGTTATTTAGGCTTAATTCGGGCGATCGAACGATTTCAACCCAGCCAAGGTTGTGCCTTTAGCTCTTTTGCCGTCCCCTACATTCGCGGCGAAATGCTACATTTTTTGCGAGACAAAGGATCTTCGGTGAAAATTCCCCGGCGGTGGCGGGAATTGCAAACCCGAGGCGAACGAGTTCGCGAAACCTTAACCCAATCCCTCGGGCGTGTCCCCACTGATGCAGAGATTGCCGAACAGTTGCTGGTTTCGGTGGAAGAATGGCGGCAAACGAAGTTAGCGACCCAAAATCGGATGCCCCTGAGTTTAGATGCCTTGGTCTCTGTCCAGGTGGATACTCCCGTAACCTTGGGTGATACCTTGGTGGATCATCACTATCAATCCCTGCAAAATTTAGAAGAAGAACGGCAACAACTCCAACAAGCCCTCAGTCAGTTGGAAGACAAGACTCGCACGGTGATTGAGTCGGTGTTCTTTAATGAAATTCCCCGCAAAGAAGTGGCGGAGCAAATTGGGGTGAGTCCCATGACCGTGACACGCTGGATTAAACGCGGAATTGAACAGTTAGTGGGTGGATTACAACCTTCGGTGACTTCCACAGAATCCTAAAGAACAGGAGAAGAAACCGGGTTTAAGCAGGATAAAAGGCTTTCACCCGATTATTTTTAATCCCCTAAAACGTTCTAAATTTTCATCAGCAGGGTGGCTGGAATTTTTGAAAATTTTGAAAGTCCCTTAATGCTCAAAAATATCTTTATATTGCAATAAATCTAAAGAAATAAACACGGGCAAACATTGGAAGCACTGCTGGGCGAGTTCCCAACGTTCCTCTCGTTCTAGCATGGCTTGTAACTTCTGTTGCACCGGGAGCAAATAGCGCACATCATTGGCGGCATAACTCAACTGCGCTTCTTCCAGGTTGTCGGGATTGCCCCAATCGGAACTTTGGGCGCTTTTGTCCAGTTCAACTTTACAGAGTTCTTGGACTACTTCTTTGAGTCCGTGGCGAGGGCTGTAGGTGCGGGCGAGTTTGCTGGCGAGTTTGGTACAAAAGACGGGTTGGACGGCGATGCCGAGATGATAGAGCAAGGTTGCCATATCAAAGCGGGCAAAGTGAAAGACTTTGAGGATATTGGACGCTTCGAGAAGTTCTTTCAGATAGGGGGCTTCTTTTTGGCCTCGGGGGATGCGAATGACGGTGACGTGCCCTTCACTATCGCAAATCTGCACCAAACAGAGGCGATCGCGCTGGGGTAAGAGTCCCATTGTTTCCGTATCGACTGCGATCGCCGAGGCGGACAAATACCCCGCTAACTGTTCCGGTGTTAAATCGCAGTCGCACACTTGAAATGCTTGCAATGTCATAACCTACCCCTCATCCTCCTGCAACACCCGCAACACCCGGGCGATATAGTCTGCCCGCCATTGCTCTCGTTCTTGTTCAACCTGCTGACTCGGCTGATAAGCCTCAATCTCTGCTGTCGTGAACAGTCCTTTAGTCTGAGCGATTTTTTCCATCGTGTCAAGTCGTTCCCGCAGGACAGAAACCTCCCCTGCTAATGCCAAGGCGATCGCCAATAACTGGTCTTCTTCTGGGTTCTGTAAATAAACGGGCCGTTTTCCCTTGGCTTTCTTTTTCATCCCAATCCTTAGATGCTTATTTCCAGGCTACCAACATGAACCAGGTCCCGCGACCGCCAAATTCTTGACTCTTGGGGGTCCCATTCCCTTGGGCTTGCAACCAAGCCCCATTCGGTGCAAAGGTTTCCAACACTTGGTCTGGCTCAAACCCCGCCTTAATGGCCTCCGCCTTCAAATCCAGGTCCCGAAATGCACCCCAAAAGGGTTCATTATTATTCACCGTTTCCCAATCGAAGGCGAAAGCCCGATAACTATCCATGTGGCAATAGAGAGGGGCTTCAATATGTACCATCATTCCCCCCGGTTTCAACAACCGATAGGACTCCCGCAGCACATTCCGAAGCGCCGGAACCGGGATTTCATGGAGCAAAATGTGACTGACCACCAGATCAAAGGACTCGTCGGCAAAATTGGTTTTTTCCGCATTCTGCTGGGAAAAATGGACCCGCTTCCCTAACGCTTCCGCCCGGGCATGGGCATATCGTAACAGGGATGCTCCAATATCAATGCCGTGAACTACGGCCTCCGGATAGCCCTCCACATAAGGTAAAGTGCTGTGACCCACCGTACATCCCATATCCAAAATATGGCCCGGGTGAAAGTCGGGGTATTCCCGTTTGAGAAAGTTCTGGACTGCCGATCGCCCCATATCATCATTGAGGGGACCCAGCATTCCTCGGACATATAAATAAACCCCGCGATCGTAGAGGGCACCGGCGGCTACATCATCGGCGCTCAAGTCACTGTGATAACTTCCCGGCATACAATGAATGTCTACCGCTTGTTGATAGGTGGGAATCAACAGGTCGGGGTTTAACGTTAAAGACCCCAAAGGCTGATTTACCCCTTTCGCCCGTTCCCTTAACTCCGGGAGTTGACGTTCTACGCTACTGAGGACGGAATCCCACATCAGTTCTTGGCCCATGCGTCTCAAGGCGCTGACCCATCGGTAGTAGGGTTCGTCCTTCATCGCTTGCTGAATTTCATAACGGGTTTCTGGGGTCCGCTGATGCTCTCGCTCAAACCGGGGTTTCGCACGAGTTTCGTAAACCCCTTGATTTTTGGCACTCAGACTAAAAACGTGCTTTTTCAAGCTAGTGACGAAGTTTTGGCGTGCCAACTCGTCATGGGTGGTCTCGGGGAGAATCGGATGTCTGAATTGTGGGTTCATATTGGGTATTGGGGAGGAGTGGAATGCAGAAGGGGAAAGAGGTGTAATCGCCCTGGATCACTCTGACAGATTAACCGCTCAAGGCTGAAGATGACCCTATCGACCCTTGATAAAAATTTGGCTGTAATAATACTCGCCTTTGGCATTTTTAGCAATCCCAATGCCGGTCAAATCGTAAGCCCCCACCATATTCTGCTCATGGCCGGGACTGCCAATCCAACCCTCTACCGCTTGATTAACCGGATCCCGATAGCCCATGTTATAAGCAAGATTTTCCGCCGCCCTGCGATAGGAGAGGGATTGACCGATCGCCTTGATGCGGTTATCAAACCCATCATGACTAAAAGTCATCTCTCCTTGGGCCATCGCTTCACTATGTTTTCTAGCTTGGATACTAATGCGTTCATCAACGGTTAGGGGCGGCAGGTTTCGGGCCTGCCGATATTGATTCACCAGTTCATGAACCCGTTGTTCCATCTCGCTAAATTCAGAATCAGAAGATGCTGGAATGGGAGTTGTCGGTTGGGGACTTACCCCAATTCCCACCTCTTCTAATCCCGCTTCTAAATAGGCAGAAAACTGGCAACCACTTACGGTTGTCACCATCGTTAAGAGTGCCAGCTTTGCCAGGAGAAATCCGAGTTTCATGGGGGTTAATCCAGTTAGGAGTTGGGGAGAAGATGTTTCGCCACCGTTTGTACGTCTTTGTCACCCCGGCCCGAACAATTAATCACAATCCGAGGGCTGCCTTCAACTTGAGTACAAAGGGTTTCTAAATAGGCGATCGCATGAGAAGTTTCCAACGCTGGAATAATCCCTTCTAATTGCGATAACCGCTGAAATGCTTCTAACGCTTCTTTGTCCGTAATGCTGTAATATTCCGCCCGTCCTAAGTCTTTCAAATAACTATGTTCAGGACCGACTCCGGGATAATCCAATCCAGCACTAATCGAATGGGCCTCAATCACTTGACCTTCATCATCTTGGAGTAAATAGCTCATGGCCCCATGTAAGACCCCGATTTGGCCGTGAGTCAGGGTCGCCGCGTGTTTATCGGTATTCACCCCTTCCCCGGCTGCTTCTACTCCAATTAGGCGGATTTGGGGTTCGTTGACAAATTCATGGAATAACCCCATCGCATTGGAACCACCGCCGACGCAGGCGAGGAGAATATCTGGCAAACCGCCCCATTTTTCCAGGCATTGGGCGCGGGTTTCCTGTCCAATCACTGCATGGAAGTCGCGGACCATCATGGGATAGGGGTGGGGTCCTGCCACGGAACCGAGGATGTAATGGGTGGTTTCCACATTGGTTACCCAGTCGCGAATCGCTTCGGAGGTGGCATCTTTGAGGGTACCTGTCCCAGCGGCAACGGGGCGGACTTCAGCCCCCATCAGACGCATTCTAAACACATTTAGGGCTTGACGTTCCATATCGTGAACGCCCATATAAATCACGCATTCTAGGCCAAAGCGGGCGCAGACTGTGGCAGTGGCAACGCCATGTTGACCCGCGCCAGTTTCGGCGATAATGCGCTGTTTGCCCATGCGTTTGGCGAGGAGGGCCTGGGCGATCGCATTGTTAATTTTATGAGCACCCGTGTGGTTAAGGTCTTCCCGTTTCAGGTAAATTTGTGCGCCGCTACCGTCGGGTCTAGCATAATGTTGGGTCAGGCGTTCCGCGAAATACAAGGGGCTGGGACGTCCAACATAATCATGCAGCAGCAAGTCGAGTTCAGCTTGAAATTCCGCGTCGTTGCGATATTGCTGATAGGCGGTTTCTAGTTCGGCTAGGGCAGGCATGAGGGTTTCGGGGACATATTTGCCGCCAAAGCGTCCGAAGCGTCCAAAGGTATCGGGTTGTTGCTCTTTTGATGTGGGGGTTAGGGGTCTGGGTGTCGTAGTCACGGCGATCGCAATAAATGAAACAATAATGGAATCAGATTTCCATTATACGAGGCCAGCGCTCATTCCGGAGTCCTCCGGCTGTCTCCCTTTGCCGCTTTTAACTCCCTCGGGTTTGCCCTAGGCTAAACTACAATGGATTGCTGTTTCTTATGATTTGATAAGGTTTATGGACGCTTCTAAAAAGAAATCCGGTCGGGACAATCGCATCGCTTATCAAGAATTCGGAACAGGTAGTCAACCGAATGCCGCCACGGAACGTCCGGTTACGGAACTGCCTCCTTCTCAGCAAAAGATTCGAGTGCAAGCCTCGCGCAAGGGGCGTAAGGGGAAAACGGTTACAGAAATTACCGGCTTTCAACTGAAACCGGAAACGTTATCGGACTTAGCAAAGCAGCTCAAAAGCCAGTGCGGAACTGGGGGGACGGTGAAGGAAAATACGATTGAAATGCAAGGTGATTGCAAGCAAAAAGTCGTGGAAATTTTGACGGGTTTAGGTTACCCGGCAAAAATCAGTGGCGGCTGATTTTAATTTTTCCAATCTGCCCCAATTTAAGGGGAAATCTCCGGAATGATGCCGTGGGACTGGGGCAAACTCTTACAGCAGTTTTTAAGGGTTTGGCCCGGTTTTGAGGCCAGGGGTTCTAAACAATTTGCTTCAAATTTTGAGCGACGCTGTTGAGGCGATCGGTGCCAGTTTTGACTTGGCTAATGCCTTGGGCGGTCTGATTGGCAACTTTATTCAGGGAGTTCATAGCTTCGACGACTTGCTGAATGGCGATCGCTTGTTGTTTGGCGCTCAAAGAGATTTGTTGGGTGCTTAAGGTAATGTTATTAATCGCTTCAGTGACTCCCTCGAAGGCTTCGGCGGTTTCTTTAGCAATTTTTAAACTCGCTTGGACCGTTTTACTCCCTTCATCAGTGACAATCACCGTGGAATTAATCGCCGATTGAATGTCAGCAACTAGCCCATTAATCTTTTCGGTGGATTTCTGACTTTGGTCGGCGAGTTTTCTAATTTCACTGGCAACTACAGCAAATCCTTTGCCATGTTCCCCCGCCCGAACTGCTTCGACTGCCGCATTTAGAGCCAGCATATTCGTTTGAGTGGCTAAATCACTGACGAGTCCGGAGATATTACGAATTTGAGAGGTTTGTTCGCTCAAGCGGAGGATTTGTTCGGCGATTTCTCCCACTTTGGCTTTTAAAGCGGACATATCGGCTAAGGTGCGTTCAACCGCTTTACTCCCGCCTTCTGTTAAGACTAAGGCATTGCGCGCATCAGCGGCAGCAGCCTCAGCTTGTTCCGCTGATTGTCGGGAGGATGCGCCCAATTCGTCCATCGTGGTGCTGGTTTGATTGACCGACGCTGCCTGATCATTGGCAATGCGTTCTTGTTGGGTCATGGTGGTGGCGATATCCATTGAGGATTGGGTGATTTCCTGGGCGACTTCCTCAACCCGATGGTTCACTCCCGAGGCAGTCGCCCATACTGCATAAGCCATTAATCCCAGTTCGATTAATCCCCCCAGAATTAGGGTTAATTGTAGGTTGTTTAAGCCGGTTTCGAGGTTTCTGATTTCTTGAGTTCCAAGTTGTTGCTCGGTGGGGCTTAAGACGGCTTCGTTTCTGCCTAAATTTTGGCTGGCAATGGGCTTGAGACGGGTCCAGGATTGTTCCGCTTGTTCTCGGTTAGAATAGAGCAAGACTAGAAGTATCAATAATCCGCCAAACGGTAGCATTGCTACCCGCCAAATGTACGAGTTGAGTTTCCGATTAGAATCCATATAAGTTTTCCATTCTTTAGCAGGCAATCAACTTCGAGCGACCCTTTTCGGTCTGAGAACCCCTGATCATTTGTTGTAGTTGCTACCGAGTGAAGGGAGGAAGTTATTTTCTATCCGGTGATGAGAATTTATAGAAAATTATATCATTTCTGGGAGGGAGTTTCGGAATCTGGGGAGGGGGGACGAGTTCCGTGGGCTCAGGTGGAGCAGGAAGGAGAACGGGTCGAGCGATCGCCTGATTTGAGGATTGCCTTGGGGCTGAAAATTTCCGTAGTTTTACGGAAACAAGGTGGGATGATCCCCGGAACACAGCAGCGCCTTCCCCTGGGTTCGAGCCAGGGCTGTGGGAGGACTAGAGGGAGGGCGATCGCCCCTTAGACCCAGGCTCAGGACGCAAAAATGGCGATCGCCAAACTTGTCGGCTTGGAGGGGATGAGACGTTGCTCATCAACTCGCCTGACCCCCGATTAAATCGCCCCCAGAAAACCGAACCCAACGGGATTAAAGTGGGTTTAAATCCCGAAAACAGAGGCTACTTTTCGAGGTTTAGTAGTAGGGTTGTTCCTCTTGTTCTTGCCCGGGTAAAACCTTTTCTAAAGATTCTACTAGGACAGGTAAATCCTGCTGAACCGTATCCCAAACGACTTCTAATACTATCTTATCATATTCATGGATAATTCTATTCCGCATCATAATAAAAGGAATTCGGGACAGAGAAACTCGGGTTCGTTCGGACAGACGACGTTCCGCCTCTCCAATCACTTCTAATCGCCGAATCACTGAATCTTGCAGTTGAACATCTTCTACAAAACTGGACCAGCTACTTCTAGAAACGTAGTTCAAAGCGAGTTTGGCCGAGATTAAAATATCCAACAGATATTGCAGGTCACGGGGTGCCAGCATAAATTACCTCAGCTACACTTTAAAAATAAAACGGCAGATGTCGTGGTGCGTTGACGCCAGGGAGGGCAACCTAAACCCCCCTGGGGCGGCCCCTCCCATCCTCGGGTGTTGCGATTTCCAACCCTGAACGGTGCAATTTTCCTGACATCCCCTCGTTTTGGCAAGGATGGAGTAGGAGCAAAAGCCTCAATTGCAAAAATACTGCGAGCCATTGGTTCGCACTCCCTTTTTTTTTCCAGATTGAGATAATTCCCCGCCCAGGTGGGATGCGCTCTTTTTTGATCTCTATTCATAGGTTGTGTTTGCGAGGGTCGAGTCACCGTACCGGATCTACCCTACCATCGTTTTGCTCTGGGTGCGATCAAAGTTGCCCCTCCAGACCCTCAAACCGGAGATGGGTTGGTCTGGGTTGGCCCTACTGAGTCAGTCCCCCCGCGCCCGACTGATGCGCTGCCAAGGGGATGAAAGCTTTTACAAAGTCCCAGGGATAGACATCGGGGGTAAGACTTCTTCTGGTGGTCTTTTTGATGCATCCTTTGGGAAAAAGCTAAGATAGGAAATGGATCGAACGTTCTTGGGGTATCTTCCCGGGATTATCCATGCCGTCTGGGTGATTGTCAGAAAGTAACCCCTATTGCGCTGCTCACACCACGCGATTGATAATCATCCAGACATCCCCATCGGAACGAACGTGGGGGACTGAAATACTGGTAAATCCGGTAATGAAAGGCTTGTAATAAACCTGCCAATAACTGGTAGAAATTTCATCAGCGATCGCCTTGAGGGCTTTGACTTCTTCGCTCAGTTCGTTGGCGAGTTCGTTAATCCGCTGGGCATGAACTCGGGCGCACTCTCTGGATTCTTCGACTTGGGCGGCGATCGAGTTGCTTCCCGTTTGGCGCTTCAACTCGTTCTGTTTCTCAGAAAGTTTTCTGTGGAGTGCGGCGATCGCATCGTCAATTCCTTTCACTTCTACCGCAACTGCCGCCGTTTCTCTCGCGGCACGTCTATAAGCCATTGCGATCGCTTCTGGTGATTCATCCTCTAACGCAAGCTCATCAATGGCGAGGGTGGTCCGTTCCCGTTGCAGGTCCTCAATTTGCGAAAGAATGGCTACTATTTCGTCTTTCCGTGGATCTATCATCGTTGACTTATTTTGCCTATTTGAATGAACGGTGAATTCGTCGCCCCTATGGCTTTCATCGCAAGGCACAACGAACGGGAGCGTCCCTATTCTATAGAATATCCTAGATTAGACCGCTTGCATCAATCTCTCCAGCCCCCCTTACCTCAAAGCGGGGAGCAACCGGGAATGATGCAACGGGTCTAGTTGACTTTCCCCGGAACCCGATGATTCACAGATTTACCTACAATTGAGCCGATCTGTAAAAATAACACCTATTTTTTGTGCTACAGGTCTATCTCCGTAAATTCCACATACGATGGAGTAAGAGCGAGGGGGTGAGAGTAAAAGGCTTACTCCAGGAAGTAGAGATTTATAGCTCAAGCTCTATCTTCACCCCAGAATTGATTTGATATTTGTATAGGACGAGTTTAAAAATCTACCTTTTTATAGATGAGAATTACTTTTTTTTTCCCGAAGAGTAAAATATCTATTCCAAGAGAATGGTAATTCTCAATAATGTGCCTTTAATGAGAATAGAATCTCTTTCCGTGTATTCATGCAGAGGGATGTCATGGAGGCTTCCGGCATGAAAAGATAGGTTAAATACAAGAACAACAGGTAGGTATTCTGTATTACCTCCTGTAATTTGCACCCTAAACCTGAACTGAAAAATGCTGCTCTTGCTGACAGAAGCAAAGACCTGTTTTTCAATCTCTCCGATTCCATCTCTAGGCGATCGCCATCGATATTCGGAGTTAGGCCACCGACTCAGGGCAGGAAAAACCGGAGATTGCCTCTCAGGGGTAGGTCAGAATGATTGAGTTCCTCTAAATCCAGTCCCCATCGCCTTCAGTTGGGCTAAGGGCTGGGTTAACCGACCGGAAAAGATGGAAATAAATTTTTAGAAATCTTGTCAAAAATCTGGTCAAAAAAAGATAGTCCATATCTCTTATTCCAAGGGTTGATACAATGAACACAATTAACATCTTAAATGTAAGCATCGATAACTTAACTCAAGAAGAGTTACTCCTGCTCCTTAAAGAGAAAGGTGGGGTGGTAGTAACTCCCAATGTCGATCATTTAATAAAACTGCAAAAAGATCCAGAGTTTCATCATATTTATCAAGAAGCAGATTATCGAGTTTGTGATAGCCAAATTGTTAAAATAGTCTCCAAGTGGCTGGGCAGTCCTATTCGAGAAAAAATTTCCGGCTCTGACTTCTTTCCCGCTTTTTATAACTATTTCCAAGACGACCCAGACACTAAAATTTTTCTACTCGGGGCCGCAGAGGGAGTCGCCCACAAAGCGCAGAAAAATATTAACGCTAAGTTAGGCCGCGAGATGGTAATCGGCTGTTACTCTCCTTCATACGGGTTTGAGAAAAACGAAGCCGAATGCCAAAAAATTATTGAAATAATTAACGCATCCGGGGCCACTGTTTTAGCCGTCGGAGTCGGCGCACCCAAACAGGAAAAATGGATTTACAAATATAAAAATCAGTTGCCGAATATCAAAGTCTTTATGGCCATTGGTGCAACCCTAGATTTTGAAGCGGGGAACCGTCCGAGATCGCCAGAATGGATGAGTAAATATGGGGTAGAGTGGGCATTTCGCCTGATGTCTGAACCGAAGCGCCTGTGGAAGAGATATTTAGTAGAAGACCTGCCCTTTTTCTGGTTAGTGTTTCAGCAGAAGTTGAATCTCTACCAATACAAAAGTCCCATCGGTCAGTTACTCAAAAGAGCGGGCTTAATTTCCTCAGAACAAGTGGCAGAGATTTTGCAAGAGCAAGCCTATGAGCGGCATTTGCGGTTCGGAGACTTACTCGCACGCCGAGGGTGGGTTAAACGGGAAACCGTTGACTTTTTTGCCGAACAGTTACCCCATTTAGAAACCGCTCATCCTCAGCAGCCCTTAGGACAGTATCTGAAAAAAGCCGCCTTGTTAAATGATGACCAAATCACCCGGATTTTAAATTATCAACGTCAAACCGGGATGAAGTTTGGAGAAATAGCTGTTCTCAAAGGGTGGGTCAAGCAAGAAACCATCGACTGGTTTCTGGAAACGGTTAAGGCAGAACATAAGGTGCGGTCCTTGGAGGACAAGCAAAAGTATGGCAACCCATCCATGAGAGCGATCGCCTCTTAAGTTAGATTAAGAGTTTAAATTGCCCCTCAATTTCTAAAAGCAAATAATTGTTATATAAAGCCGAGGATTGATTAACTTCAACCCTCGGCTTTGTTGTATGAAATTGCCCAGATTATCTTCATCAAACCTTTAAATTTTTATCATTTTAAAATCAAATATTAGGGATAGAATAAGCGTATAGAATTTAACAGTTTTCAGGGGAACTGATTTTTAGGTTCAGTCAGAAAGGACCTTATTTACTCATTACATAAGAGGACCATATTATGCCCAACCTATTCTTGAACGCTCCAGGATTGTTGGCCAGCACTGCCGTTATTAGTTCAATGGGACTGCTGAGTGCGAGTCCAGCCAATGCTTTAACATTTAAGGCCACGATTTATGAATCTCCCTTTCCCTTTTTAGAAAACCGTGAAATTCAATATACCCTCGCGGATGGGATTTTCGATACCATCGTTTCTTCCCCAATTAATACCTTTTTCACCGATGAATATCCGCAATTTGGCCCTGAACCAACCGAAACGCTGACCCTTGTTCCTGAAGTGGTAACAGACTTTCAATGGAACCTGGGGGGAATCTTAGAACCTGTGGAATTTGGACGGTCAATTTTTGGCATTACCGATGCTGGATTATTCCTTCAAATTTTAGATCCCGACACAGCCCCCATTTACCAAAATATTTTTATGTCAACAATACAAGCGCCAGAGGGAATGGCTTTAAGCGCCTGTAAAACTCAAACTTGTGAAGGGGACGCCATGATAGGAGGAAAAGGAGGGTTTGCCGGATTGCAGATCACTCAAACTCCAGTCAATGAACCTGAACCTGTTCCAGAACCCTCAGCCGCAGTCGCCCTCGGTTTTGTCGGTGCATTGCTTTTGAAACGTCAGCGCAAAACTGGCAATGCACAACCCATTACGACGGCGAATAAAGCGTAAAGGCGACAGGGAGAGTAAATTAATTTTACTCTCCTGTGATTAACGGGCGATCGCCTCTAAATTTGACGCACTGAGTTTCTAAAAATTCTCAATTAAATGCCACATTTTCTCATCAAAGACACCGCCGATGAATTCAACAAGAGGACCTGATTATGATCCAATTTTTCTTCAGCCGTCCCGGATTAGTTGCTCTTTCCGGTGCCGTTATTACTTTAACAAGCGGCCTAATTGCAACTCCAGCAAATGCAGCAACCTTTAAAGGCCAAAT
The DNA here is from genome assembly GCF_025370875.1 of Laspinema palackyanum D2c. NCBI lineage: Bacteria > Bacillati > Cyanobacteriota > Cyanophyceae > Oscillatoriales > Laspinemataceae > Laspinema > Laspinema palackyanum. The sequence goes on along the minus strand of NZ_JAMXFD010000039.1, from coordinate 22,990 downwards.
TTACAAAACTTGGTTTCCCATTTTAGAGGGATTTCAACTTGAATATACCCTGGCCGATGGGATTTTAGATACTGTTCTGGCTTCCGAACCCAATACCTTTTTCATGGATGGAGAGTATTTGGGTCCTGCGCCAAGCGTACCGATGAGCCTTGCGACTGTTGTCCCCGAGGTGGTAACGGATTTTAAAACAGATTTTGAGGTAGGGATAGAGCGGGATATGTCACTGCCAGTGCGTCAATTTTCTATTTTTGGAATTACCGAGGAGGGATTATTCCTCCAACTCTTAGATGTGAACCAACCTCCGATTTACCAGAATATTTTTATGTCAACTATACAAGCACCGGAGGGATTGCCTTTGAGCGCTTGTAAAACCCAGGCTTGTGATGCATCTGCCGACTTTGGAGGTAAAGGCGGGTTATACGACTCTCGGATGACTCACATACCCGTGCCTGAAACTCCCCAACCCGTTCCCGAACCCTCAGCGGCGATCGCCCTCGGTTTTGTTGGTGCATTGCTCCTGAAACGTCGCCGAAAATCTGTCCCCATACCAGCGGTTGCCACTGCTAATCCCGAGTGAAAGAAAGCAAGGATAAAAACCCTAAAATTGGGTTTTTAGATTGATTTTCTATCCGAATCTGGCGATCGCCCATCTCCCTCTTAGTTTCTCCTGAATCCAAGCCTCAAAAATTTCGCTCATCAAAGACCCAATTGATTCATTAAATAATAGGAGCATATTATGCCCAAGCTACTGTTAAACTATCCACGACTATTGACCCTTTTTGTTGCCCTTTTTAGTTCGATGGGAGCGCTGAGTGCGGCTCCCGCAAATGGACTAACGTTTAAAGGCACAATTTACGAATCTCCCATTCCCTATTTAGAAAACAGTCAAATTCAATATACCCTCGCTGACGGAATTTTCGAGACCATCGTTTCTTCCCCCCTGAATACTTTTTTCACCGATGGATATTCAGATTTCAATGACAACCCCAGCCTAGCTATAACCGTTGTTCCCCAAGTCGTAACAGAGTTTAAATGGATCCGGGGAGGAGCCTTAAATCCAGTGGAGTTTGAACAGTCTTTTGAACAGTCTATTTTTGGAATCACCGAAGACGGATTGTCTCTACAAATCCTAGACCCGAGTCAAGGACAATACCGAGATATTTTTATCTCAACCATACAAGCACCCGAAGGACTGTCTTTGAGTGCCTGTAAAACTCAGGATTGTGATGCCTCGGCAAACTTTTGGGACGCAGGCTACTACAGTTTTCGGATGACTCAAACTCCAGTCATGGAATCGGAATCAGTTCCCGAACCCTCAGCCGCAGTCGCCCTGGGTTTGGTGAGTGCATTATTCCTGAAACGTCGGCGAAAAATTGTCAACATCCCAGGGGTTGCTACTACTCATCACGAGTGAAAACACGGGTGAAAACCCTAAAATTGAGTCTGGGGATTGCTTTTCTATCCGAATCTTGCGATCGCCCATTTCATTCCTAGTTCCTCCTGAACCCAAGCCTCGAAAAATCCGATCCTCAAAGATCCAATTGATTCATTAAATAATAGGAGCATATTATGCCTAAACTACTCTTGAACAAGCCCCGACTCTTGACCCTTTTCGCCTTCCTTTTTAGTTCAGTGGGAGTGCTGAATGCGACTGCAGCAAATGGGTTGACCTTTAAAGGTAGCCTTTTTGGCTCTGCCCTGGCTTTTAAAAACTTTGAAATTGAATATACCCTCGCTGATGGGATTTTCGATACCATCGTTTCTTCTCCACCTAATACGTTTTTCATTGATGGAGAATACATTGCAGCGCCCGGTTATTTCGACAGCATAAACCGGGCGACGGTGGTCCCGGAGGTTGTAACGGATTTTAAATTTTCGTCCGGGGGGGGCAGCTTAGAGCCATTGAACGGGGAGCTTTCTCTTTTTGGAATCACGGAGGACAGATTATACCTGTGGATCCTAGAGAATACGGAGCCCCGTTTCACAGATATTTTTACTGGATACATAAAAGCACCAGCGGGCTTGCCTTTGAGCGCTTGTAAATTTCAGGCTTGTGAGATGAGTGCGAAGTATGGGTCCGCATACATGGGACCCCCGGGTTTTGACATGATTCAAACTCCAGTGATGGAATCGGAATCTGTTCCCGAACCCTCAGCTGCAGTCGCCCTCGGTTTTGTCGGTGCATTGCTCCTGAAACGTCGCCGAAAAACTCTCAGCGCCCAACCGATTGCCATTGTAACTCAACAGTAAAGGCACTGATTAAAGCAAAAATGGCATTTTGGCTTGAGTGTTACTCATCGGCGACTGTTCGGTAATAAATTCCCCGACCATTGGTCCCTATAAATACTAAGCCAAACTGCTGTTTACTCGCTTCCATCACATTCGGTTCATTGCCAATAGGAATCTGCGGGTCGCCGATATCAATCCAATTTTCTCCTAAATCAGGAGACCAAAAAATACTCTCCGGTTGATTCACAATTTTCCCATATAAATAGAGGGCCGGAACTTCTTTTCCGGGGGCAGCTTTTCCAAAGGCAAATAAATAAGCCCGTTCTACCCCAGCCACTTTGGAAAAACTCTGTCCCCCATCGGTCGATCGATGTAATCCTTCCTGGTCCAAACTGACCCAAACCTCTCCCTCAACTCCGGGCATGGTTTTGAGAAAATGCCAGTCTGATTCGGGTAAGTTTTGATAAATGGGTGCAAAGGATAATCCCCCATCTTGACTCTGGTAAACGGTGCCTGCGTGGTAATAATAAAATCGGTTACCATTCACCGCATCAGCCGCTAAGGGTTGAGACCATTTCCAAGGACCTTTAAAGCTATCTGGTAAGCCTTGAATAGGTTGCCAGGACCGCCCATTATCTTGGGTTTGGATGCCTTGAGCGTCACTGAGAGTGACGACAAATTGCTGGGGATTGGTGGCTGAAACGGCAACCCGCAGGGGCATCATTTTTTCGGGAAATTGGGAGAATCTTTGCCAGGTTAACCCGCCATCTGCGGAGGTGGCCCCGCCATACCGTGAGTTCCAGCGATCGCCTCCAACTCGAACTAAATGTTGAGGGGATTGGGCCGCATAATCTAGGCTATAAGTCTCTTGAAATGAGCCGCGATCGGACCCAAACTGTTGAGGCGGAATCTGATCTAAGCGCGAGTGATAAAATCCTTCCACATCGGCTACAGCACTCAGAAGTAATGCACCCGTGGGGGAAGAGACGAGATCAAAGGTAACTACCTGTTCATGACCTTGGGTATAGTTGGTCCAAACGGGCCGATTCTCGTTAAAATTGTCCGTTTTCCATACTCCATACCAATCCGATAACCAGACTCGTCCCGGAAGCAATGGGTCAAATTCTAAGGCCGATAAATGATTACTAAAATAATCATCAGGCCACCAGGGAACGGTATTATTAATCTGGGATTTTTTCTCAGCCCAAGTCATCCCGCCATCTTGGGAATGGTAAAGTTGAGTGTGGGTAGTTTCGCCATGACTGACTATCAGTTCTTGGGGATTTTGGGGATGAAGACTTAACCCATTAAAGGGGGGAGTTTCGCGACCAATCAAGCGCCGAAAAGGGTTTTTCGGGGGAGTAATATCTTGCCAGCTTTCCTGGAGATATTTGCTAACACCTTGGGCATGGGTCACATAGAGTGTGCTATCGGAGGCGATGGCTAATTTAAAGGCATGAGAGGGACTGTTGTCAAGGGGATTCCAGGTGGTTCCCCCATCGGTGGATTCATAGAGCCGATCGCCGTAAACACTGGCATAAATTTGGCGGGCATCATTGGGGTCAAAAGCGATCGCCAGAATGCCAATTTTTGAGTCGGAAGGGGTGGGAAAACCGGGGACGGGGTTCCAGGTCATTCCGGCATCTAGGGAGCGCCACAAGCCATTTTGTCGGGACCCAAATAACAGCAAATTTGAGTCATGGGGACTGACTACCAGGCGATTTCCAGCCCCGCGTAGTTCTTCGTTGCCGCCCATTGGCAGGCGCAGGTCCGACTGCACCCAAGTTTGACCGCGATCGCTAGACTTAAAAATTGTACCCGGTTCGGCCCATAAATATTTGCCTGCCGCAATATATACCCGGTCCGGATTGTTGGGGTCAAGTGCCAACCCTTCCCCGCCATAGTAAACACTTTCGGACCGGGTAAAGCGATCGGTGAGGGGTATCCACCGGGTATCGGTCGGGTCCCAGCGATAGAACCCTCCCATATCCGTGCGGATATATCCTAAGTTAGGCACTTGGGGATGGAGATAGAGGCCCGTGACATATCCCCCACCGCCCACTGCCACGTTATTCCACCCGGAGGGAAACTCGGTTTGTATCGCTGGGGGTTGAATTTGCTCGGGAGAAAAACAACCTGTTAAGGCGATCGGTTGTAAGAGCGCAACGGCTAAAAGTGCGAGACTTTTGGGGAAAGCCGTCCTCCAGTTTAAACCCCTGGGGTGGCTGTTCATCGGTGGGTTACTCTGGATCAATTTCGGGGATATTCTCCATGATTATCTTTCCACACTTGCTCACCCAACCAAGTTAAGTTCGTGGGATTTTCACAGCTATCGATATGATGCCCTCCGCCATTATCCGTGGTGGTTAATTCAAAATTATCTCCCCCCCACCAAGCCCAGACGATGCGCCCGATATTTCGAGGAACGGCGGTGTTGAACATGAACTCAACGGGAGACTTAAATTCGGCATTTTTTTCCACCCCATATTCTCCAATAATTAAGGGGATATTTTTCGCGATCGCCCGGTCTAAATAATCCGCCATTTTTGTTTCAGAAAATTTCCATTGGTCATAAAAATGCACGCTAAATACTATATTATCGTAGCGTTTCCCATTAAAGTTTATGAGTTTTTGAGAATGTCCTAAAATGGAACTTTTTTCCGAAGAAACCGATTTAGAGTTCCACTCCCCCACATCTTGGCCCCAGTAATGCCCATCAATCACGATAATGTTGTCCGCGCCGACTTCATCGCGAATCACTTTAATGACTTCTTGATGAATTTTTAACCATTTATCGATATTGGCGCTACTCTCGTGACCCCCCGGTTCATTCATCACATTGAACCAGACATAAGGGTTATTTTTATATCGGGTAGCTAGGGCTCGATAGTAATCTTTGAGAACTTCTAAATCTTCCCCTTCATAGTAGGACCCCGTGTGATCATGGGCTTCTACCATTGTGACTAAACCGCGACCTGTGTAAACGTCAATAATCTCCTCAATTGTGCCATTCTCCTCATAAGATATTTCGCCCCCTAAAAGCCGGATATTGACTCGAACCGTGTTGAAATTCCAACAGTCTGCGACTAAATCGACAAAGCCTGGGGTATCTCCGGGCCATCCAAAATCAGGACCGTTGATATTGGTCCCTTTAATCAGAAATTCTGAGCCATCCGGGGCGTAAATTTTACTATTTCTAACTTCAAAATTGCCTCGGTTCTGGGCGAGGCGATCGCGGTTTTCCAGAGCGAGGGAGCCTATGGCGATCGCACTGGCTGATACCGCCAGTGCGATCGCCGTACCCGCTAAAATAGAGGTTCGCATCTTTCCTTGAAACCAATGGTTAAACATTGTGGCAATCCGATCAGGTTTTGAGTGGGTTTAGGCCAAATCTGGTTTGTAAAAACCGTAAATAGTCCGCTGATGGCGGGCTTAATCCAGAAAGCCCCAACCGGATGAGGTAAGGGCTATTTCTCCATTTTAACGCCTGATCGAGCGCAGGCGATCGCCAAGGGCTATTTTAGGGACACCCCGATTCAGATGCTGGATGGGGAGGTTTCTGGATGGCGATCGCGTTGAATTTTCTGTTGTTGGGTGGAACCATTTAACTGATTGCCGCGATTCTCAATCCAGCTATAAACCGAGGGCGGTAACAATCGCAAGACATAAGCAGCGATTAGGGTTAAAACCGTGCGCCGAGGTTCCTCCAGAACGATGCGCCAGTAGGTCAATAGCGCTCGATTCATCAACTCCACAGCGGCTTTCCCATTTTTGACTCGAATGGCACTCCGGGCCAGATATCGCAATTCATAGGCGATCGCCAAATCCCACCATTGAGCGATCGCTTCTGGTGCGTAGGACCGGGTTTTTTCTAACACCTGTTCCCAACTTTCAAGCTGCTTAAGATAGTTAGCCGAAAGACCTCCCGTATTCACCCGGTATAAGGTAAGCGCTTCGGGAAGTCCTTCAAATTTCCATTCGGTGGTTAAGGCAATCCTTAACCAACATTCAATATCTTCCGACTGCCGGAACGCTTCATCAAAGTAAAAAGTTTCCACGGTTCCATAGCGGTTCGCTTCAAATTCAATTGCATCAAACACCTCACGTCGAATGACGGGAGTTGAACCATTCCCTAAAGGACTGCCCCGCAACAAACAAGGCACATCAATATCGGTTAATTGGGGCATCAAATAGGTTCCTGTGGGATTGCCCGCTTCATCCATTAAAGCAGAACGACTGAAACTAATCCCCACCTCTAAGGCAGAATCGAGATGTTCAATATGTTTCGCAAGTTTATCCGCTTCCCACAAATCATCGCTATCTAAAAAAGCTAAATATTCGCCTTGGGCATGACGAATTCCTGTATTTCTAGCTCCGGCTAATCCCCGATTGGTTTGGCGAATAATTTTAATTCTTGGGTCATCAAACTGTTGCTCACAAATTTCTATACTTCGGTCTGGTGAGCCATCATCCACGATTAAAACTTCAAAATGGGAATAGGTTTGAGCCAAAACTGAGCGAATGGTTTCGGCAATATATCGTTCGACATTGTAAACGGGAACAATCACAGAAACAAATTTCATCCGTTAATTTCCTCTTTTGAAAAAAGCAATATTTGAAAGAGTTGGGGACTCACAAATTGGCGTGAGGGTGTCATCAGACCTATCCACTTCCCTGCGCTCAACTGCCCAAACCCGAAAATCTCAATTCAGGATTAGCCATTAGGTTTAAAAAATTAGAAACCCTGATGATTTCTTTAGGAATGCCTTGTTTTCCAAAACAATGAAAAACAAGGCAAAATCCCAGATTTAACAAGAGGAATTACATTTTAAGTTGGGCCACTTGACGCTTTTGACTGCGGGCTGACAGTTTGATTCCCAGTTCTTCCAGTTGCTGATACAAAGACTGAGGTAGTAAAGAAAGGAAACCGGCTGCTGCGAAGGTTACTCCAGTTCGGATCGGTTCTTCTATCCACATTTTCGGATGAGTAACGCTCGCATCCCAGGCCAATTTTAGTGCGGTTGGACCATCGCGTAAGGTAACGGCACGGCGAGCGAGATATCGCAGGTGATAAGCGCGGGCTGGTTTTTCCCATTGAGCCATCTCTGTGGGGGCATAATTGCGGGTTTTTTCGAGAAGTCGTTCCCAAGACTCTTGTTTGCTTAACAATTTGGCGGAGAGTCCTTTAGAATTAATTCGATATAAAGTTAGGATTTCGCCAATTCCCTCCATTTTCCAGCCCGCTTGGAGAGCAATCCGGAACCAGAAATCAACATCTTCCGAGGATTGCAATGCCTTTTCTTCATCCCAATAAAAATCAAGGAGTTCTCCATCACGATAATCTTGAAATTTAATCTGGTCAATCGCTTCCTTGCGAATAACTGCTGAAGATCCATTGCTAATCGGATTACGGCAGAGGATGTCTCGGATCGTAATATCAGTCAGTTTCGGCATTTGATAGAGTCCCATCGATTCTCCCGCTTCATCGATAAAAGCGGACTGGGTATAGCTGATGCCAATCTGAGGAGATTTCTCCAAATGCTCAACTTGCTTTTCAATTTTTTCAGGTAACCACAGATCATCACCATCGAGAATGGCAATGTAGTCTCCTTGAGCATGACGCATTCCGGCATTTCGTGCGGCACTTGCCCCTCTATTTTGCTGCTGAATTAATTTTATGCGGGGATCTTTAAAGGTTTTGCATACTTCAGCGGAGCGATCGGTTGAGCCGTCATCCACTACGATAATTTCTAAGTTTTCGTAGGTCTGATTGAGGACAGACTGCAAGGTAGGAGCAATTAGAGATTCGAGATTATAAACTGAAATGATCACAGATACTAATTTCATGGGTTATTCCTTTTTCTGATGGTCTGATGGTAAAACAAAAGTTAGTTTCAATTACATTCCATTGTATGAAACCTTGTCCCTGAGCCCAAAACTTTCTCAAAGTCACTCTCCTTGAATCAGTCTAAATTTTTTACAGAAGTAGGAACTCCTGCAAAAAAATAGACCGAGTGGAAGATGATTAATGAGGGCGGTTAAAGGCGTACCGACTCGCCCAAATTGTATAGGCGGGTAAGGCGATCGCATGAACGATTAATACGGTGAAAGCTAATCCAATTACTTGCCATTGGATACCCACAAACAAACTGAGGGTAAAGACTAGCGTAAAGATGATATTCCACTTAAAATCGATATCCGGTCGGCCAATTGCGATCATTAACTGAGAAGCCGCATCACCGAAGGGGCGAGGGATAGCCGAGATACAGATAATCATTAAGACCGGAATGGCTTCAATCCATTTTTCTCCAAAAACAATGGGAACATAAAAGGGTGCTAAAGTCGATTGTAAGAGTGCCAAGGGAATGATTAATCCTCCAATCACCTTTAAGCTCTTATAAAACTGCTGCTTCATTCTACCCCAGTCTTGGCGCATGGAACACAAATGAGGTAATAAGGCCGAGTTAATGGATTTAATGATACTCAAGCTAATCCCCAATCCAGCATTAAAGGCAAAGAAGTAGATTCCTAACTCCGTAATTCCTAAGAAGCGACCCACGAGCAGATAATCGAGGTTGGTTCTGAGTGTCTTTAACAGTTCTATGCCTAAGACATTTTTCCCAAATCCAAAAATCTCGGCCCATTTTTCTTTACGAAATCCGCCAGTGGGACGCCAGGAATGGTGGCGTAAGTAGATATAAGCCCACAAGGGAGTAACGAGGAGTTGAGGAATGACGATCGCCCAGATGCCCAAACCCAATATGGCGAAGACAAGGGATAAAAGATTACTTGATCCCTGAACTAAGGTGTGATTGAGAGCTTGGATTTCTAAGCGATTTTCTCGGCGCAGTAATATCGCTTGCACCACCCCTATAGGGGTTATTAAAAAGACCCCTCCCAAAACGGCGATGGGTAGAATCAAATTGGTATCGCTATAAAACCAGGCAATGGGAAAAGCGACAATGGCCTGAGCGAGGAATAAGCCGCTATAAAGGACCCAACACAACCAATAGGCGTTTCGACATAAGTCTTCCAGTTCTTCGGGTTCGGCTTGAATGAGTTTAGCGCCAATTCCAATGTCTGTAAAGACCCGGGTAAACTCGTAAGTGGTTAAGACAATGGCTGCCAAGCCATAATCGTATTGGGTTAAAAACCGGGCTAAGACCACGGTGGTCATTAAGCGTACAACCCGGATGGCAAATTCTGCCCCAGTCAGCCAGCCAATATTCTGAACAAATTTGTTATTGAGCTTCTTTTTAACTTTAGTTTGAAATGTTGCAAAGTTCATGTTCCCACACCTTAGAGCGCCAATATTGAGGTTTTTCTTCGATAGAATGTCCATCTTCGAGCATAAATTGATAGCCCTGATAGGCACTCAATCGCACGATCGCCTTTGCCTCTGCTAATGTGAGGTTTGGCCCCGAAGGGCTAGAGAGAAACTCCACCGCATACTCAAAAGCTTGAGTGGGAGACCACTCCAAGCACCAATAGGCGACTTGTAGGATGTAATACGCGAGGTCGAGGTACGGAAACCCTTCGGCAACTCCATATTCCCAGTCAATGGCAAAAATCTTGTCATCGGGCGATCGCAACAGGTTCCAGGGGGAAAAGTCCCCATGTAAGGCGACAATCGGCCAGGGGCGATTGCCCAAGGCATCTAACCACTTCAGGGCTATTGGGTCGGCAGTCTGTTGGAAGGATTGAACCCAAGGATGCTCATTCAGGGGAACAGGTTTGGCGATCGCATACTGATCCAGAAGGGTGAGAATTTCTGGTTCCGGGGGAAGCGTTCCACAAGAGATATGTTTTCCCGGAATCGGTTCGATTAACAGGGCGGTTCCCTTACTCAACGGGCCAAATTTTAAGGGTCTGGGTTGGACATTGAGTTGAGAGAGAACTGCGTATTCCCGGGCGATGCGATCGCAGGCGATGGGTTTGGACGAGTATTTCAAATAGCCAATCACTTGATTGCGATCGTTCCAAAGTTGGGCAGTAATTTTCTGTGCTTTCCCCGGAACACCCACAGAAAACGCGGCCCAACTAAACTCGGGAAAAATATCCCGGACAAACCCCTTAATATCAATTGAGCCAGACTTTTTTCGGTTGGCAATTATCATCGGCGACGCCCCTAAAGCCACCCGAATTCGATACAAGAGTCGCCTCAACTGTGGGGGCAAGGCAATGGCATCGGGATTAACCGAAGGAGGAGGACACAAGGAGCTTCCTTTCCATCGCTGCGACAAATTTTCAGCCGGGACAAAAAGCCGAGGAGCATTCCAATCCGGCAATGCGATAACTGGTGTTCCCCTCGTAAAAAAACGATCCCAGCGCATGGACTTTTTCATTGAATGTCTTCCTTTCTGTAGATGATTGATTGAGATTTGTTTGGTGATGGGTTGTGGGGATTTTAAAAAAATGAAGGAGGTTTTAATCTTCTGTTAATTCCACCAGTAAGTTTTCCCATTGAGTTAAAAATTGGTTGCGGGCATCTTTGACCGAGTTGCGCCCGTTTTGACCCCAAGTCAAGAGGTCACTCTCGCCCAAGGAGGCGATCGCAGAAGCCAATTTAACCGGATCTTCTGGAGGAACCAAAATCCCACAATCGCGCACTTGTTCTCGTAACCCATCAATGTCGGAGGCAATCACGGGTTTACCTGCGGCTTTGGCTTCCATGCAGACTAAACCAAAGGGTTCCCAGCGCGATGTAATGACGACCGCATCACATCCTTCTAAAAATTGGGGAACATCATCGATCGCCCCACAAAATTTGACATTTTTTAACCCCAGGGCGCGTTCTTTGAGGTCTTCCTTATCCGGTCCATCTCCTCCTAAATATAAATTTACCGTATGTTGGGGAATTAACTTCATGGCCTCTAGCAAAATGTCAAAACCTTTTTGTTGGCAGAATCGACCATAAGCGGCTAAACGAATTTCTGGGCGGGGTTCGCGCTCAGGAACTTCCAGGAATTCCTTGAGTTTGACTGCTGGGTTAATTTGATGTAGTTTATCGGCGTCTACTAAGTTATTTTTAAACATCCAATCCGCTTGATCCTCCGAAACCGCGACCACGCGATCGGCTAAAGAGTAGGAAATTTTTAGCATCAGCCGGAAGCGCGTTTTCTCCGGAACCTGATGGGTTTCAAATCCCGCCGTATAATGATGCTCGATAATCACCACCTGGGTTTTTCTTTTACGGATACTTAACCAAAGTAAATTGGGAATTCTCCTCCAGGTACAGGCTTTATTAATCACCACAACATCCGGTGTTACCCGTTCATTGATGGCTTCATTGGCATCCAAGCACACGGTCTTAAAGTCAAACTGTTTGGATAGAGAGGAACGAGTCAAACTATCCACCATTGTCATGACCCCTCCCATCTTTTTATCAGAAATCAGAAATAAGATACGCTTCTTTTTCATCACTGTCGCTCCCAACGATTAATTGTTCTTTAAAAGCCATTCCCATGATGATTAAACAGGGCCAATAGAGGTAAGCTAAGCCCTGAATATTTTCCGCAAAGGCAAATAGAAACAGAGCAATTAAAAAATGTAAGGTCACCTTAGCTGTTTGAGAATGCTGGGCTTTAATCAGCATTTCTATGAAGGTCCAAATTAGGGGAATGACGATGGCAAAAAATCCGACGATTCCGTGCAGAAACAACACCCCAAACCAAGTATGATGAGAGCCAATAGGCATCTCGGCCACCACTCCTGGTCCTTTCGGTTGAAGAATGCCATGCCCCCAAATTGGAGCGTCCGTTCTCCAGCGATAAACGGCCATACCATTGAGTACATCTCGAACGTGGGAAGAACTAGCCCGGGCTTGAGTAAATTGAGTTTTGACGGCGTTGAGAAAGTCGATCAAGGCCGGTGCAAATAGCCCTAAGCCTAAACTGGCAAAACCTGAAGCAAAGATGACCCAAGGTCTTACAAAATTAGTCAACCCCCACACCGCCACCGGAATGAAAGGCAAGGCGATAATTCCTAACCGAGAAACCGATGTCACGGCCATTGCTGCCGCCCCCACCATCCCCCACCAGCGCCATTTTTTGTCTTCATCTTGCTGGACGAGCCCAAAGTACATGATGCCAATCATTCCCAAAGCCGGTGCCCAGGGAGCGAACAAAAACATTCGCGTTTGACCCCCTTCAGCATCATATTGATAGAGCAAGTTAACGTTATATAAAGAACTCCCTCCAAAGGCTTTTAACGGAGAAGTATATAGCTCACTCGGAAGACCCGCCATGCTAAAAAGATACCCAAAGGGAATCAAAATTAAACTTTGAACACAGAGAATCGCAATGGCTCGATAAATTAACTTGGGGCGGATATCTAGGTGAGCCGCCAGGGGAAATAGCGCTAAAAGCGCCCAGCTTCTGAGCCATCCATTCACCGTAGAGCGAATGATTTGCGGTAATCCCATTCCAAAGTCTATATGACCCATGACTAACGCGATGTGCATGATGAACATCGCAACAATCCACAGCCAGTTAGAAGGGGTAAACCGGACCCGTTCTTCCGGGGGTGTCTCCTCAGTTTGGTTCCACCATTTTTTCAGCACATAAAACAGCAGAACATAAGATAACAGAGGGGCAAGTACATACTGGGCACCCATCAAATAAATGATATAAGTGCTGATGATGTAATACCAAACTAACTTTTCAGGTAGGTTTTCTGGCTTCATCGCTTAGACACTGCGGTTGATGAATTTTGCTGAGGGTACGCCGAGTTAACCGGAATCGGTTGGGGTTTAGGCTCGACTATTATTGCACTTTGCTTCCTCCGTTGATTTTTGACATCCCGCATCCACAACAGGAGAAATCCAGCGGTAAAAAAGACTGAACTCATCCCTGCACCCAGTATGGCTAAGACTTTTTTCGGAGAACTGGGTTCTTGTGGCAAGGCCGGTGGCGTCAACATTTGAATGCGCGGATAGCTGGCAAAAATGTTAGACTTACTCATGTCCATCTGGGTTAAAGTTGAGGAAAATACCGCTTCGGCGATTTGAACGTCCCTCCGTAAATTTTCCAGTTCTGATCCCTGGACTGATAAAGTTTTTAAACGATTTTCTAAGGTGGTAATCTGCCTCCCTAACTCTTGCGATTGTGCTTCTAAGCCAACGTTTTCTGTCTGAAATGTAATCAACTCTTGAAATAAGACTTCTCGCTTAGAAGCATTGTCGCCATTTCTTAAGTTGGTTTCTTCCCAGATTTCCGGGTCAATGGGTCGCCCCACAATTTGCTGACTCCGTTCGGCTAATCCGGCACGGGCTTCATCCAGTTCTTGTTGTTTTGCCAGAACGACGGGATGGCGCGGAGTATAAACCGAGGTCAAGGCGATGATCTCACTTCGGGTGGTTTGGTATTTCAGCAGATAGTCTTGAAATAACCCATCCGATTGTAAGGCAAAGGCTTCGTTTGCTTCTGCCGGGGTGAGGTCTAAGTTTTGAGCAATTTGGACCATTCGGGCGTTACTTTGCCGATTCATGGCATCCACTTCGGCTTTTTGCTTCCGTAATGCTTCAATGGTTTTTGAGAGGTCAACCAATTGCTCGGAAGACATGATGCTAGAGGTCACTTGATACTCGGATAAGCGAGCCTGGGCCTTTTCTAAGTTTTGCTGAGACTGACTGAGCAACAGTTGTAAGTTGCGGTCATGATCGGTAATTTCTTCTTGTCTAAGTGCCTCTAACTGAAGGAGGAAGGCTTGGTGGAGGGCGGTTGCCTTTTGTTGAGCCAGTTGGGGAGTATCGCCGACCATTTCAAACTCCATGAGCGTGGAGTTGCCGATAATCTCGATTTTGGGTTCATTGAAGGCTTTCAGGTCGAGATTGAGCAGTTCGGCTGCACGGGTTCTAACCTCATCGCTTCCCGCGATATATTTGTAATTTTCCCGAGGGTCGTGGTGGGAATCGTATCGGTAGGGAGAGTCGGTTTGGGAAGAGGCGATCCCAATGCCGGGTAAGTCTACTCGGCTTGTAGAACCTGTACCGGGCAGGGTGACTGACCATTTGGTAGTATAGCTTGGGGCTTTGAGGGTGATGTAGGCGATCGCCAATCCCCAAACCAATAGATTGGTTGTAATTCCTAAAAATAAGTAAATAGGCCACCGGCTTTTTCTAGACACAGAGCCTGACTTGGTATTATAATGAGAAAAGATTTTTACAGCATCATTCATAAATTTATCCTCTTCCTATCAGCAGCGATACTCACGGGGGTCTGTTGCTCAACTCAGACCCAGAAAATCAGTGCGATCGCACTGTGGTAAATGAGGCAGGTCTTCCGATACTTCAGGGGTTAGTGGGTCAGGCGATCCCACTCCCTTTCGGAGTCAAGCCATTCTACTAAAGTTCGACCCGATAAAAAATCTCCGCATCTCTAAGCGTTCTGTTTCGGATTTGGCCTCACACTAGCCAGTCCATTTCAGGGCCGCTTTCGACGCTCGAAGTTCTCTATCGCTTCCCTATAATTTTCATCGATCCGTTGCAAAGCTCTCATCTGCCATTGGGATGAAGTTTTGAGGTGATTCTTTCTAAAAAAAACTTCCAATAGCCAATTGCCGCGTTAAAAATGAAGATTTACGGACAATTTAGCCCACGAATAGCATAAACCTCTCCCCCTGTCATCTATACTTCAGAAGGAAAATTCTCCGATGTGATTCATCCCAATCTTGAGAAAAGCGCTACATTCGTTCCCACACTCCTCGATTAACCAGGCTGGATGCGAAATCCAACCGCCTAGAAGGGTACAATCTCCTCTAACCCACTCCTCGTAGGCGGGCTAAATTTAACCCCGGCTTTGGGATCACTACCCCCTTCTCTTTACACAATCTTTAAGAATAAGCCACTCATTCAGGCCAAAAACCCGGTTTCTACTCAGGTGTATCTAATCCATACCTCCCAATTCCTCGGCTATGGGGACCCGACTCCGCGCTGTTCTGCCGGTTCTGCACCCACTATGTGCCAAAAACTGGGCATTTTGTCCCTCTTGTCCCTTGTCCCTTGTCCCTTGCCTTTCCGACTATACCGATGTTCTACAAGCCAGACAACCCGAGTTTTTTATCCAATATATAGCAGGGTACCGATCGCCTTGCCCCTCCCCGGGGGTAGCATACAAAATCCGGTACTCTTAGGGCTGGAAAACCCTACGAGTACCGGATTTCTGGTCAATTATGAACAGGGGTGAACCCCAGAATAATCGTCAGATGCGATCGCCTGCGGTTACCTAGAGGCATGAATTGCCATGCCCTAGAACCCCTTAAGCCCCCTTACCGATATCCGTAATGCTAAATAAAACTTGAGCATCGACACGGGGGATACTGGGAGCGAAAAACCCACCGGAGAACAACCGATCTTGCTGTTGAGCAAAGATAGGCAGGGCATTGCGAACCTCGGCGGCAACTTCGGTGGTTTTCACATCGTAGGTTTGAGTGGCCGCTTTCGGGTATAACCCAATTCCGATAATCGGCAACAACAGACAAGCGGCGATCGCAATCTCCCGAGGTTTCGCATCCAGGAACTCCCACGCCTCGACATTCGCGATCGGCTCAACTTTGCCATAGAACACCTGGCGCAGCATGGACAGCAAATAAATCGGCGTGACAATTAAACCCACCGCCGCTAACCCAATCACCACCACTTTAAACGGGGTGCTGTAGGCGTAACTGGTGGAAAGTCCTAAAAACACGGTCAATTCACTGACAAATCCGCTCATCCCAGGTAGGGCCAAGGATGCCATTGCACCGGCAGTAAACAGAGCAAATACTTTGGGCATCAACTTCGCCAAACCGCCCATTTTTTCCATTGCCAGGGTATGAGTCCGCTCGTAGGTGACCCCAGCCAGGAAGAATAAAGCGGCGGCAATCAATCCGTGGGACAGCATTTGCAACAAGGCACCGCTGATTCCCAGTTCCGTTAAGGACGCAATCCCAATCAGGACAAATCCCATGTGGGAAATCGAAGAATAGGCTAAACGCCGTTTGAGGTGATCTTGCCCAAAGGCACTCAATGCACCATAGACAATATTCACGACCCCCAAGATTGCTAGAACGGGGGCAAAGTAGAGATGGGCGTTAGGAAGCATTTCCAGGTTCATGCGGATTAAGGCATAGCCGCCCATTTTCAGCAAGACCCCGGCCAAAATCATGGAAACTGGGGCGGAGGCTTCTCCGTGAGCGTCCGGGAGCCAGGTATGGAGGGGGAAGATGGGCAGTTTGACGCCAAAGGCGATGAACAACCCGGCATAAAGCAGCAATTCTAAGGCAATGGGATAATGTTTGGCACTCAGTTCGGCCATATTAAAGGTGATGGTATCGCCATAGAATGCCATTGCTAAGGCAGCGACCAAAATAAAGATAGAAGCTAATGCAGTATATAAAATGAATTTAGTCGCGGCGTAGAGGCGTTTTTCGCCACCCCATATCGAAATCAGTAGGTAAACCGGCACGAGTTCGATTTCCCACATCAGGAAGAATAGCAGCATATCCCCAGCGGCAAAGACGCCGATTTGGGCGCTGTACAAGACCAACATCAGGGCGTAAAATAACCGGGGCTTTTTGGTGACGTTCCATCCTGCGGCAATGGCGAGGGTGGTGACTAAGGCGGTTAAGACAATCAGGGGCATGGAAATGCCGTCAACGGCTAGGGTCCAGTTGAGACCCAGTTGGGGGATCCAGGGGTAGCTTTCGACGAGTTGCAATTCGGGGTTGTTGAGGTCGTAGTTCTGCCCAAAGGCGACTAGGGTGAGGGCGAGTTCGATTAAGCCGACGCCTAGGGTATAGAGGCGGATGGTTTTACCCTCTTGATCGGGGAGTGCCGGGATGACTAGGGCCGCTAGGAGCGGGAAAAGAATTATAGTGGTTAGCCAGGGAAAGTCTATGGTTAACATAGATGGTAATAAATACTTACTGCCTACTCTTTTAGTTTATTAAGCTATATAAAGTTTTGAAAAGGGATGTTAAGTAAAAATCATCAATATGATTGATAAGCCAGCATAAATGCTTATCATGGTGAACAGTTAAGTCCCTTTTGGGGGATTAAGGTCCCTGGAATTCCCGGGATTTCTTCTGGGCGATCGCCATCACCACGACTACTCCGGTTAGATCACATCAAAACCTGGTTAGAATCACGCAGGAGGTTTCGGTAGAATCACGGACAATTACGAGAAAATACGGGATTATAAAGATGTCGAGTTCAAAACTACCCTGATGTATTCACTCAACTTGCTCCCCGGTGCCATTCCTGAATTACTTGCCACGGTCCAAGATACCCACTGCATCACCAAAGCCGATCGCTATGGACTGATGGCCGCGATTTTAGATGAATCCCTCAGCGAAGAGGACCGCTTCAGTCTCGATCGCCTCCTCCGTTCTCTTTGCCGGGGACGGGTGCAAGTGGTAGATGAACTCTCCATCGTCCGGTAAACGCTCCCACGCCCACCTATCCGCTTCAGGGACCTATTCAATCTAGGACAACGGCATAGAACTCGACACTCGCCCCCGTTAATTCCTGAATTGAAGTCCCTCCAGTTACCCCTTCAGGCATCACCGCCGAGGGTCCACTGATGGGGCCGGTCCCCCCAAGGTCTGGTGCCTGTTAATTTTCGCCCCGGGTTTGCTGGGGGGAGAGGTCAGCTCGGTTTTTAGGCAAAATTGAGATGCTCCCGTTTGCTGCCAGATGAGAGGCACTTTCTGTTATTAAAAAATTCCCTCTAAAACCGGGTCAGACTCCCTTGTTTATCGAGTCTTGGACCTTTAGATTTTATTAAGTTTTTTAAAATTATCACCCGAGCCGAAAAAAATAGCCCTATAATTGCGTAACATTGTTTTGAGCTGGTTAGGGAAGGGTAAAATCCTTGTCAAGGATGACTCTCTAGCGCGAGATAAATTGTATATCCAATCAGCCAAAAATACCAGAAATCCGAGGAATTTTTCAAGTTTATGAGTGAAACGCCGAACTACCGCTTTGAGACCCTACAAGTTCATGCCGGACAGGAACCAGCCCCAGGGACAAATGCCCGTGCTGTTCCTATTTACCAAACCACTTCTTATGTCTTTAATGACGCTGACCACGGCGCTAATTTGTTTGCGCTAAAAGAATTCGGGAATATTTATACCCGAATTATGAACCCGACGACGGATGCCTTTGAAAAGCGGATTGCTGCCTTGGAAGGTGGGGTGGCTGCCTTAGCAACATCCAGTGGTCAAGCGGCCCAATTTTTGGCGATCGCCACGATTTGTGAAGCGGGAGATAACATTGTTTCCACCAGTTTTGTCTATGGCGGAACCTACAATCAATTTAAAGTAGCTCTGCCCCGGTTAGGCATTAACGTTAAATTTGTCGATGGAGATAATCCTGAAGATTTCCGAAAGGCGATCGATGACAAAACCAAAGCCATTTATTTAGAAAGTATCGGGAATCCCAAATGCAATATTCCTGATTTTTCGGCGATTGCCGATATCGCCCATGAACATGGAATTCCCTTAATTGTAGATAATACCTTTGGTTGTGGGGGTTACTTATGTAAACCCTTGGAACATGGTGCAGATATCATTACGGAATCGGCCACAAAATGGATTGGCGGTCATGGGACATCCATTGGTGGGGTGATTGTCGATTCAGGTAAATTTGACTGGGGAAATGGCAAATTCCCCATTTTCACTGAACCGTCTCCTGGTTATCATGGCATGAATTTCTATGAAACCTTTGGGCCAAAAAGTCCATTTGGAAATATTGCCTTTATCATTCGCGCCCGGGTAGAAGGATTGCGCGATTTTGGACCGGCTATGAGTCCATTTAATGCATTCTTACTCTTGCAGGGGTTAGAAACCCTTTCCCTGCGAGTTCAGCGTCATGCTGATAATGCAATGGAGTTAGCAAAATGGCTCTCGAAGCATCCCAAGGTGGAATGGGTTAAATATGCTGGACTCAAGGATAATCCCTATCACAAGTTAGCTAAAAAATACCTGACCAATGGGTTTGGCTGTGTGGTTAATTTTGGGATTAAAGGTGGCATGGAAGCGGGCAGAGAATTTATCAATAATGTTCAGTTAGCCAGCCATTTAGCCAATGTCGGCGATGCCAAAACTCTGGTGATTCATCCCGCCTCAACGACTCACCAACAATTGAGTGAAGCGGAACAACAATCCTCTGGGGTCACCCCGGATATGGTTCGGGTCTCTGTGGGAATTGAACATATTGAGGATATTAAGGCAGATTTCGACCAAGCTTTTAAAAAAGCTTAGGAATTAACCCAGTCCCTGGGTGACAGGTGACTCGTTTAATCCCAGGATGCTGCGTCACAGAGGCGATCGCCTCTGTGAAAGCACCTCTAACCCTGGGAACTTCATTCAGGGCACTAGGCCTTGGTCCTGGTGCTGTTGGCCGACTAATCCTCACCGGATAATCAATCCGTGACCTAAAAAACAGAAGCTAGAACGAGATTGGATTACAATAGAAACAATAAAAATTAAGGGGACTCGGTGACCGGCGAGGGGTACAACGTAGCAACAAGCCGTCAGCGAATGCCCACCGCTAACGGTTATCAGACGCTACGAGCGTTTCTTAGCCGATTGTTAAGGACTTACGATGCGATCGCCAACAGATGAAACATTATGAATGACACCCGATATATTTCCCCGGAAACCCAGTTTTGTGAGCTTACACAACCCGTTATCCTAGAATCTGGACAGGTTTTGATCGGGGTTCAAGTCGCCTATCGAACCTGGGGAAAGCTCAATCCAGAACGAGATAATGCCGTGGTCATCTGCCATGCCTTAACCGGATGGGCAGATGCGGATCAGTGGTGGGACCCTTTATTTGGCCCCGGAAAAGCCCTGGATACGGAAAAAGATTTTATTATTTGCAGCAATGTCTTGGGCAGTTGTTACGGCACTACTGGCCCCACCTCGGTCAATCCAGAAACCGGATGTCCCTATGGTCCGGATTTCCCTCGGATTACGATTCGGGATATGGTGCGAGTCCAGGCAGCCTTGCTGGATGAGTTGGAAGTCGCCAAAGTGAAGCTGGCGATCGGGGGGTCATTAGGCGGGATGCAGGTCCTGGAATGGGGGGTGATGTATCCGGAAAAAGTGGAGGCGATCGCCACCTTTGCCGCCTCGGGAAGACATTCCTCCTGGTGTATTGGACTCAGCGAAGCCCAGCGCCAAGCCATTTATGCCGACCCCTACTGGCGCGGTGGCTATTACACCATTGAACAACCCCCTGCTGCCGGATTGTCCGCGGCGCGGATGATGGCAATGTGTTCTTATCGCAGTTGGGCCAGTTTAGAGCAAAAATTCGGGCGCAACAAAAGTGCCGATGGCAATTGGGAAATCGTCAACTATCTCCACCATCAAGGCCAAAAACTGGTAAATCGCTTTGATGCCAATAGTTACATCACCCTGACTTACGCAATGGATAGTCACGATGTCTCTCGCGGAATCGGGGATTATAATTCGGTGTTGGCGAGTATCCAACAACCAACTCTGGTGGTGGCGATCGACTCTGATGTACTTTATCCTCCGGTAGAACAGGAGAAGTTAGCTCAGTTGATTCCGAATGCTCAACTAGGGTGGTTGAACTCTCCCCACGGGCACGATGCGTTTTTAATTGATATGGAAGATTTGAACGCAATGGTGGTGAATTTCCGCCAGTCCCTGGACTGGAATGCCGCCAATCGCGATCGCTCTCATCTGTCCCGGATTTGGCGCGTGGATAATTAGCTACAGGGGAGCATCTCCTGAAAGGCACGAAGACCTGACCCCACCCCTTGTTAAGGGGAGGGGGGTGAACTGTTCTAAATTGAGATGCTCCCGGATGGCCGAGCAAGCTAATTCGGCATTGGCTACCTTTAACTGAAGCACAACTTCAAGCAGATTTATCTTATATTGAGGCTCACAAAAAAGAAGTTGAAGTCCAGTACCAAACTGGGTTGCAAATTGCCCAATAAAATCGCGATCGTCTGGCTTATGTTGCTTCACGTCCCCCAAAACTAGGACCGCAAAAAAGTCACCTCAAGCTGCAATCATGGAAAACTGAACTAGAATTTACTCCCTGAATTTTTTGGTTGACCTAGCTTGGGAATCAACAGCAGCAATCCGATGAGATTTAATTTTCATTTTCAGGTAAGCAGTATCTTTCAACTAACTTTAAATAGTTAGGTAGGTAATCTGTTTCAGCCAAATCAGTTATAAATTTGACATAATTAGAAGGCAAAAAATAAAATTTTGCTGTAGTTTTAGAAATGTAAGGATCTATATCTGCTTCTACCTCCTGGGCAGAAAGACCTTCAAGAAACCTCTCCGATGCTCCGATGACATCACTTATCCCTGCACCCCCTTCAATAAACTCGGTTAAATATTCACCTTGATTATAAAATTTTTGATTAATTTGATTTTTTAGGGCAATAAAATCTTCAGAATCCATAACTTTCTTTCCACAATCTGAATAATCTTTGGCCATTTCAGTAATTAATTTAATCCGCTCCGATTCATTTACAGAAGATTGACTGGGAGTAACTGCCTGTGGTTCTGGAGATGAACTCGGAAGAATTTCTGCTGTTTGCGGAGAAGAAGGCACTGGGGACGTGATAACTTTTTCTTCTATCTGTTCCGATGGACTGGATGAGATGGGATTAGGTGAAGAAGATCCTGTAGAGCTAATATTCTTATAAGGCTCTGGTGTTTGATGTGACAGGAATAAACTGGCGGTAATTAATCCACTAATAAACAATCCTATCTTGATTTTAAAACTTAGCTTTAAGTTTATTTTATGGGCTATAAATTTATTAAACTGAGGAATAAATATTAGACCCATTCCCATGAATATAATGCCTGCTGAAAAGCTTTGAATCGTCATCCCCAGTCCAATCAATAAAACAAAAGCGCCAAAAATAGCACTAATCGCAGTCAAAAATTGTTCTAATATTTTTTTCATTTTAACCTAATATTTAACCAAAATATTGATGGGTTTGATTTTTAATTATTTGTGGGTCTTAATACAGGTTCAAATTGATTGGTAAAGCTTAACCATCGATTAATTTTTGTGGAAGTATCAAATTTGAGAGTGGGTATATTGACAATTTGATTAACTGGCAATTGTCCAGATTCTCTCATTCGGGTAATTAATGTTGCGTCAGGTAAGCCTAAACCATAAATCTCTTTAGCATCATTCACGGTTTGACAAGAAATAATATAACCGCCTAAATCCAGCTTACCTTGATCTGCTTTGTATCGCCAAGTCACGGAAAAGCTAGGGGAAGTTGTTCTCTCACCACATTGCAAAAGCATGACTTCAAATATTTTCGCAATATGAATATCTCTTTTTTGCATTAAGCTGCCTTCTTGGATCGGAGCATTTACATCTGTATCGGAAACAATTAGCTCGGCAAACTGACCATAAATATCGGTGAAGTTTATTTTTACAGAAAAAAGTTCTTCGGCTTTTAATATTGCTGTAAACCCCAGATTTACCAAGATTAAGCTTGTCAAAAACAAGCCTCTATTATAGAGTAAAATTTTTTTAGCCTTAACTTCATAAATTTTCATTTTTTCTAGTTTTAATATACCCTGTAATACATCGGCAAACTAACGAACGGCTTGAAAGCCTTCTACAAAATCAAGCCAGTTGTCTATTTTATTTCCTTCAATTTTTAAAATAGGAACGCTTACGGTGTTCGTAACTCTACCCTGGTTGACTGACAAAAGTTAAGAATGAGGGCTGAAAGCTTTACATTCAGGGATTTTTAGCCTGGGGCTTGAAAAG
>NZ_JAMXFD010000038.1 GCF_025370875.1 Laspinema palackyanum D2c | reverse complement strand
AGCGGTATGAAGTGCCACCCATAGAATAGAGGGACCCCTTTTAATGCGATCGCGTTACTCTATCCCAGGGGATTCATATTAGTTTACAAATCTTTTAGGAAAAATAGGCTTGTTACATTTTAATGAGATGCAGTCCGGTAAGGGGCAGATTTCCAGCATAAGGGTTGCTTCATCCTAAATATAGGACAAGTCCATCAGAAAAAACGCTAAATGTAGAGAAATTGAGTAAAATTAATCCCTTGTCTGGAAATCATCACCATTTTGTCTAGGCAGGGGTGGGGCGTCGGTGACGGATCCGGAAATCAGCCGATCGCCAGGGAAATATCCGTGGTAAACATTTTTTAGCTTACTTCAGCAGATGATTGCCTGGAATGCACCGGCTGCCTGCTTGATGTGAAGTCAGCTACCTGCGCGATTTTTGTACATTTTGAGAACAGGGGGAAACTTGTGGCGATCGCAACCACCATCGGAATCACACTCGGCGCGGCAGCATTGGTCCTGGGAACCGCTGCCGCTGCCATCGAATACCAATACCGCAGAAGACCCGGAAATCAACTGGATTTGACCCCGGGAGAATGGCACGAAGAAGTCCTATCCCCGGAACGCCGTCACCTGATTGGGGAACTGGAACTGATCAACCGCACCTCCACCCTAGAAATTATGGTGCCGGAAGTCCATACGGAGGTCAAACTCCTCTCTGGCAGTAGCCTAGATGGAATCACCACCCGCACAGAAGTGATTCCCATGCACCCGGATGAAAAATCCCGGGATGATAACTATTGGTTTGGCTATATTGTCAAAATTGGCAAAAAAACTCGCATGAAAGTGGCGATTGATATTCAGGGACCCAACCTCGATCGCCTGAAAGCCGCCTGGATTGCCGTCACCTATGTTACTTATGGACCCGAGGGCCGCATTCCCAAAACTCGCCATGTGGTCGTGCCCTTCAAATATCCAGACCCCTCGGAGTCTACCAACTGGCGCAAGATTCCCGAAGCAGATTCGGAAATTTTACCGATTAAAACCCATCTTTTAACCAACTTGGATGATCCCGTTGATATCGTCAAGCGGTATGTGATGCCCCATGCTCAACCTGGGGATATCGTGACCATTGGGGAAACGCCTGTGGCGATTATGCAGGACCGTTGGCATCATCCTAGTACCGTTAAGCCGGGATTTGTCGCCAAACGCCTCTGTTATTTCTTCTTGCCGACCTCTAGTTTAGCCACCGCCTGCGGATTGCAGACTTTGGTAGATATTGAGGGACCTGTGCGGGTGGCCTTGGCCTTTTTCATTGGGGCGATCGCCAAAGTCTTTGGGAAACCCGGGGTCTTTTATCAGTTGGCAGGAGAACAGGCAAGGCTGATTGATGATGTCACCGGGACCCTGCCTCCCTACGATCAATTTATTGTCCTCGGTCCTGATAATCCTCAACAAGTTGTTGACACCATCAAACAACAGACGGGATTATCTGCTGCTATCGTAGACGTGAACGATTTAAAAGCGGTTAAGATATTAGCAGCCTCCTCCGAGCTTTCTACTGATGTACTAGAGCAATCCTTACGGAGCAATCCTGCCGGGAATGCCGACGAGCAAACCCCTGTGGTGTTGATTCGTCCGGGCCGGAAATCTCAATCCTAAAACAGCGATGGATGATCACGGAGGAAGGAACAGCGCCGATCTTTTGCCTTCCTCCGTGAGGGGGGCGATCGGGCAGGGTGAACGATAGCCACCTATGCTGTTCCACGAGGGTTGCAAAGCCTAGAAAGCTGTTTGCACGGTGCTGTCAAGCTATGTTGAATAAACAGTCCCTCCAAAATGACCTCACACCTGCCCCAAAATCAAACTCTGACGATCCGCCCTCTGCAATACCGCGACCTGGAAACGGTGGCAGAACTTGCAAATGCAACTGAAATTGAGGCGGGCAGTCCCAGCAGTTCTATTGAAAATGGGTCCCTGGATATCGGGACTCAAATGGATACGGTTCGCCGCTGGTATTGGCCCCTGAAGTTGCTGAGTGTATTTCCTAATCCACTCCAAAATCGGTTATGCGTTCGGGTCGCCCAAGACGATCGCAAAATTCGGGGTGCGATTCAGATTTCACCGTTTAACCATACCCGCAGCACTTGGCGTGTTGACCGAATAGTAGTTCCCCCCAGTTCGGAAAAATTGGGGATTGGGTCCCAACTGATCCGCCATTGTTTAGAGTCCATCTGGGAAGCGCGGATGTGGCTGCTAGAAGTGGATGTGAATGAAAAAGATGAATTAGCGCTATATCGGCATAATGGTTTTCAGCCGTTGGCGCAAATGACCTATTGGGCGATCGCCCCGGAATTGTTGGAACAGTTAGCCCAACGGGAACCGGATTTGCCCAATTTGATGCCGGTAAGCAATGCAGACGCCCAACTGCTGTATCAACTGGATACTGCTGCGATGCCGCCTTTGGTGCGTCAAGTGTTCGATCGCCATATCCAGGATTTTCATACCAGTTTGGTGGGGGCCGTGGTTCAAGGTGTCCGCCAATGGCTGCATAAAACCGAAACCGTCAGTGGGTATGTGTTTGAACCCCAACGCAAAGCGGCGATCGGCTATTTTCAAGTCCGTCTCAGTCGCAATGGGTCTCAACCCCATGTGGCGGAATTAACGGTGCATCCAGCTTACACCTGGTTATATCCCGAACTGCTGGCTCAAATGGCCCGGATTGTCCAAGAATTACCGTCCCAGTCCCTGCTGTTAGCCTCTGCGGACTATCAACCAGAACGGGAAGAATATTTGCAGCAAGTGGGTGCACAGCGGATTTCCCACAGCTTGTTAATGTCGCGATCGGTGTGGCACAAACTTCGCGAATCTAAGCCCGTTTCCCTCGAATTACAATTATCCGAGGTCCTGCAAGGATTACAAGGGGCTCGCAAACCCATTCCCAGCCGAATGTCTTGGCTCCCTAAGCCACCCTCTCCCGCCACCGGAGGGAAACAAGAACCCTCCCAATCCTCTATGGAGGATATCGGTTCTTTGCTCCCCAGTGAGCAATTGGATATGACCTTGGATGATGATACCCTGAGTTAGAGTCTGGGTCATTAGTCAGAATTTGGCTAATGACTCAACGGCTAACCCTGGGTCCGTCCGGTTTTATGAGGGAATGACACAAAAAATTTCAGCACTTGGATTAGATATTGGTCGCAAACGGATTGGCGTCGCCGGTTGCGATGGCACAGGTTTAATTGCCACAGGAATTACCACCATTGAAAGCAAATCCTTTGCCGATACTCTCAGCCAACTTCAGGCAATTATTGAAGAACGGGGGGTGGAGGTGTTAGTAATAGGGTTGCCTTATTCAATGGATGGTTCCATTGGGTTTCAAGCGCGCCAAGTTCAGAAATTCAGCAAACGTCTCTCGGCAGCCCTCAATCTACCCATCGAGTTTGTAGATGAGCGCCTCACTTCCTATTATGCCGAGCAAATGATGATTGAACAAAATGTTTCTCTCTCTCGCAATAAAGGGTTAATTGACCGGAAAGCGGCAGCTTTGATTTTACAACAATGGTTAGAGGACCGACGCAAAACTATCCAGGCGGAAACCACAGAACAACCGGACGAGGGTTAATGGGTTAGTTTGGGATATTTGCACAGGAATTACGCATTTTTGGAGGTCAAACCCTAAATTTAGAGGCGAGAAAGCGAATCGCCTCTACACTTGTTGAGCTAGTTTAGCAATCAGTTCTTTTTTGTCAATCGACATTTTTATAGATTTAGTTTAAGGAATAATCAGTTAAACTTAAAGAAAAATTAAAAGATTTATCGGCAATGGCCTTCAGGCAATCGTCGATTAAAGCATCCTATCACATTTTTTTAAACTCCTGTATGAAACGTTTATTTAATCGTCTGTTGGATTGGTTGCCC
This sequence comes from Laspinema palackyanum D2c, assembly GCF_025370875.1. Taxonomy (NCBI): domain Bacteria; kingdom Bacillati; phylum Cyanobacteriota; class Cyanophyceae; order Oscillatoriales; family Laspinemataceae; genus Laspinema; species Laspinema palackyanum. Next base: position 44,573 of record NZ_JAMXFD010000038.1, on the reverse strand, counting down.
AAACTTCCCCTGCAAGTTTGGGTTTTAATTTCTGGTCGGTTGTTGTCGGGAATAGGCAGTGGATTTACATTGTTTTATGCCCCGATATATTTCGTCAATGAGGTGGGATTAACTAAAACTGCGGTGGGATTTGCTTTAGGCATCGGTTCGATCGCCGGAATTGTGGGGCGGATTGTCTGTGGTTCCTGTCTGGATTCACCCCATTGGGGCCGCAAACGCACCTTACTGGCAGCGGCAATTATTTCCGCGATCGCCTCGGCAGTCTTAACCGTTGCCAATGGCTTTGAAATCCTAGTTTTAGGGAATATTCTCATGGGGTTTGGTATCGGCTTATATTGGCCTGCTACCGAGTCCGTGGTGGCGGATTTAACCACCGGAGGACAACGCCATGAAGCTTATGCAATGGCCCGACTGGGAGATAGTTTAGGATTACAGGTGGGGGTGATTTGGGGCGGTTTTTTGATTTCGGTAACCGGGGAATATCGGTTACTGTTTATCATTGATTCGGTCTCATTTTTGCTATTTTTTGGATTAATTTGGATGGCGATTACGGAACCTCAGCGCCAGGGGGGTGCTTCTAAACCCCCGTTACAAGGATGGATGAGTGCCTTTCGCGATCGCACCTTAATGGTGTATGCCTTGGTGAATATTATCTTTACCACCTATATCGCCCAAATTCAAACCACTCTCCCTCTGTATTTAAGTGATTTTGTGGAATCGGAAGAAACCGGCAGAGGATTTTCCGCCGGAACAATTGGGGGATTATTTACCTGGCATTTAGCCCTCTGTATCTTGATGCAATTGCCCGTTTCCCGAGTCTTCAAAAACTTGCGACAGTCCAAAGTATTAGCAATTTCGGGCCTTTTATGGGCAGCAGGATTTATTTTTATTGCCATTACTGGAACCATTTCCACTTCGCCGCTGGTAACAGCAACGATCGCCCTCGGGATTCTGGCGATCGCGATCGTGGTTTACAATCCTGCTGCCTCCTCTTTAGTGGCAGAAATGGCCCCCGCTTCGCTGCGGGGGGTCTATTTGTCTCTGAACTCTCAATGTTGGGCGATCGGTTATTTTATCGGCCCTATTCTAGGGGGATGGGTGTTAGATTTACCCCGTCCCCTTTCTGATGGATTATGGCCCGGATTAGTCGTTAGTGTGGGGGTTGTGATTTGGATTTTACAGGTTCTTGATCGGATGTTGGTGCAGAGAAAACGGTTGAGTGAATCGAAAGTTTGATGATGCGACACCCGGCGGGGGATCAATCCCCCGCCTAACAGCTAAAGTCGGTTGAAACCGACTGATACCAAATCCGATTGTTAAAACTCGATCTTCCTTCTCTATTAGAGGGCTAAGGCAGACTATAGCCTTTCGGCCCAGGCTACGTTTAATATGGGGAATCAGACCCTTGAGTGTGTAAGTTTTTATAGCCTTATACTGTGGTGTTTTTAGTCGGTTTTAACCGACTTTAGCTATTAGGCGGGGGTTTAAACCCCCGCCGGGTGTCGCCACTTCAGTCGTTTCTTATTTCCGACGCTGTTGCAACTTGCGATAAACCTCGCGCAAATCCACATTATGTTTCGCTAAGGCAACCATAGAGTGATAGAATAAATCAGCGACTTCCCCGGCGATCGCATTGGCATCATCATCTTTACAAGCCATCACCACTTCCGCAGATTCTTCCCCAATTTTCTTGAGAATTTTATTATCCCCGCCAGCGATTAATCTAGCAGTATAAGAATCTTCCGAGGGATTGTCCCGCCGATCGCAAATCACCTCAAATACCTGGGATAGGGTATCTGCCGGAGGTGCAGCAATGTGGCCCTCAATTTGGTGAAAACAACTGCGTTCCCCGGTATGGCAGGCAATATCACCAACTTGTTCAATGCCGATTAATAGACAGTCACTATCGCAGTCATAGCGTAGCGATCGCACCTTTTGGAGATGGCCCGATGTTGCTCCTTTGTGCCACAATTCTTGGCGCGATCGACTCCAATACCAGCATTCCCCAGTTTCTAGGGTTTTTTGCAATGATTCCGCATTCATCCAGGCCATCATGAGCACTGTTCCATCCAGATAATCCTGGGCGATCGCCGGAACTAAACCCTGTTCATTATAGCGAATCCGATCTACCGGAATCGCCGTTTTACTGCTTACCATTTCAGTCTCCGACATAACGGTTATGTAAACTTAACATCTTTGATTTTCTGACTCCAAGCGTCACCGTAATGCTGAACTTCTAAAAAATTGGCATTTTGCGGCGCAGGCTTGTAAACTCGAAAAGTCCGGGCAATTCCCAAAGTTGCTGCACTTTCCAAAGATCCAAAAAAGCGCGAATCCCGGTCCAAAAAGTATGGTTGATTGGCCCATTGTTCCATTTGATGCCGATTCAGAAAAAAACAGCCCGAATGGGGATTTTCTGCCCGCTTAATTGTAATCGGGTAACCCAGAACTTTTCCGGTCAGCACTAGGTTATCACTAAAATAGTGAGCAAAATTATCTTTCTTGCCCGTTTTGAATTCTAACTCCGGGTCAATGTAAAACTTTTTAACCGGCTGTTTTTTCACCCGTTCAAATCGATTGGGTTGCAGCACTGCATGATTGCCAATGTAACCCGTAAACCAAGATAACTTTTGGAAAAAATCTGGGTCACTTAAAATAATATCATCTTCCAAATAGCAATAATAATCATAACGGCCTAAATTTTGTTTTAACACCCCGTGACATTCAAAACCCAACAGCATGGGATGACAGGCAAAGGATTGATGGGTATAGGAATCGGGAGTCACCGGCAATTGTTGCAACAGATGTAACCCTTGAGTAGTGCAGATGATAATCGACAATTCCACGGAGGTTTCGACATTCGCCGGGAGGGTATATAACTGCTGGTTGTACTGAAAATAGAACTGCGATCGACTATTATAAGTACCCTGTAACGATTCAATGCACTGAGTCAGGGCTTGAATCCGAGGCTGGGAATCGGGGCTTAACGATGCATAACCGCCCCCTCCTTCGGGATTGAAAACATGAGGAATGGTCACTAAAACCCGCATAGTCTCTGTGGGGTAAAACTCTTTTAACACTGGGGACTGAGGTTTCTGGGTGGGGAGGAGATCAAGAGGACAAAAAACCAGGTTTCACCGCCCTTGCTGGAGTGTAAAGCCAGGAAAGATTCTGTCCAGAACCCAGTTTTTAACCGCTCTACCAACGCACTAGCGTTAGGGACTGCGATTCGGGGTAGGATTAGACATTATAACTTGGACGCTCCTCTTAAACACTTCCCACCCAAAAGCCGTATTCTAAACAAAGTCAACTGTTAAGCCTCTGGCAAAGGAGATCCCTTTGGTTACAACGACCTTCAATACCACAAAATCCGAAGAAATTTTCGCAGCCGCTCAAAAACTGATGCCCGGAGGGGTCAGTTCTCCCGTGCGTGCCTTCAAATCCGTCGGGGGACAACCCATCGTTTTTGATAGAGTCGAAGGCGCGTATGTTTGGGACGTAGACGGAAACCAATACATCGACTATGTGGGAACTTGGGGACCCGCCATCTGTGGACACGCTCACCCGGAAGTGATTGCGGCCCTCCATGATGCCTTAAATAAAGGTACCAGCTTTGGTGCACCCTGTTACCAAGAGAACGTCCTCGCCGAAATGGTGATTGATGCGGTTCCCTGCATCGAAATGGTGAGATTTGTCAACTCCGGAACCGAAGCTTGTATGGCGGTTTTGCGCCTGATGCGCGCCTTCACCGGACGGGAGAAATTAATCAAATTTGAAGGCTGTTATCACGGGCACGCTGATATGTTCCTGGTGAAAGCGGGTTCCGGCGTTGCCACCTTGGGACTGCCAGACTCTCCCGGGGTTCCCAAATCCACCACCGCCAATACCCTCACCGCCCCTTACAACGACCTAGAAGCCGTTAAAACCTTATTTGAGCAAAATCCCGGGGAGATTGCTGGGGTAATCTTAGAGCCCGTTGTCGGCAATGCGGGATTTATTCCCCCAGATGCGGGATTCCTGGAAGGATTGCGGGTCCTGACTCAGGAACATGGCGCATTACTCGTATTTGATGAAGTCATGACCGGGTTCCGGATTGCTTATGGCGGTGCCCAGGAAAAATTCGGCGTCACCCCCGATTTAACCACCTTGGGTAAAGTGATTGGCGGTGGATTACCCGTAGGGGCTTATGGTGGACGCCGGGACATCATGGAAATGGTGGCACCAGCAGGTCCGATGTATCAAGCGGGGACCCTATCGGGGAATCCCTTAGCCATGACGGCAGGAATTAAAACCCTGGAATTGCTCAACAAACCCGGAACTTATGAGTATCTGGATAAGATTACCCAAAAGTTGAGTCAGGGACTGCTGAAAATTGCCAAAGAAACCGGCAATGAAGCCTGTGGCGGTCAAATTAGTGCCATGTTTGGGTTATTTTTCAATCCCGGACCTGTGCATAATTATGAAGATGCCAAAAAATCCGACTTGAGCAAATTTGCCCGCTTCCATCGCGGAATGCTAGAACGGGGAGTCTATTTAGCGCCTTCTCAATTTGAGGCCGGATTTACGTCTTTGGCTCATACCGATGAAGATATCGATCGCACCTTGGCGATGGCCCATGAGGTCATGTCTAGTCTATAGCTAATCCCACCCCATCGGATTGTCTGTAGCTGTTGAGAATGAAGAACATCAGGATGAGTCAAATTCCTGATTGTCTTCATTCTCATTGTGTTTTTTTTGTGTTAATTTATATCAAATTTCAATTAGCCTTGACTGGAACACCAAAGATAACCATTACTCACTTAAAACAGCAACCCCCATGAAAACCCAACAACAGCCCCGCCCATTCCGAGGCAGTCAGCTTTTGTGGACTGCATTCCTGGCCCTCCCCATCGCCTTCACGATGCCGGAATCTGCCTTGGGACAACCAGTGAATGAACAAGAACTCCAAAACATTCTCGAAACCCGACAAATTGCCCTAGATGCCTTAAACAACCGGGATTTTACCAGCATTGAACCCTATTTACATCCGGCTTTCACAATTACTACGGTGGATAACCAGGTATTTCATACCGTCAGCGAATTTGAAACCTATTGGAATGAACAATTTGATGGACCAATTGAACGGTTGACCATGAGTTTGGAGGGAGAAACCATCCGAACTTTTTTATCTCCAGAAATAGAAGTCGCCTCGGGAGAAGCCCTCTCTACATTCTATTTTCGAGATGGAAATGAGGAAATTATGCCTCTGCGATGGACTGCCGTTCTCCAAAAAGTGCAAAATACCTGGACGATTCAATCTCTCCATTTTTCCGCTAATTTCTTAGATAATCCCGTTCTAAATTATGCCGAAAAACGGGGGAATATTATGGCCGTTGGCACATCGGTGGCTGGAGTGTTGGTGGGTGCGCTGTTGATGTTTCTGTTACGTCGGTAACTGGCAGTATTACTCATTTAAGGAAGAACAAAGCTGGCCTTGTTCTTCCGATAAATTCGAGTTAAATTCCGGTTTATTAGGAAATAAAATGCTAGATTTACTAATTAAAAATGGACTCATTTTTGATGGATTGGGTTCCGCTGGATTTCAGGGAGATATTGGCATCAAACAGGGGGAAATTGTTGCAATTTCTCGTGATATTTCCCTAGAGGCGGCTCAGGTAGTAGATGCCTCGGGACTCTGGGTCACACCCGGATTTATTGACATTCATACCCACTATGATTTAGAGCTAGAAATTGCCCCGGGATTGAGTGAATCGGTTCGGCATGGGGTCACCACTGTGGTGATTGGCAATTGCAGTTTATCTGTTGCAGTGGGGGAACCGCAAATGTTGGCGGATATTTTTCAGCGGGTGGAAACCCTCTCCCATCGTTTGATTGGGAAATGGTTAAACCAATCTGTTTCTTGGCAAACTCCCAGGGAATATCTGCACCATTTACAACAGTTACCCCTCGGTCCTAATGTTGCCCCAATGTTAGGACATAGTGCGGTTCGTTCTCATGTGATGGGGTTGGAACGGAGTCTAACCGTTGACCCCACGCTAGGGGAACTGAACCAGATGGAACAAATCGCGGAATCTGCTTTAGATGCCGGATTTCTGGGCATTTCTATTGATATGTTTCCCTGGCATCGCATGAGTGGAGAATGGCGCGGTTGTACTATCCCCTCGCAACACGCTAAACCTCCCGAATATGCTCGTTTAGCTGATTTGTGTCGGCAACGCGATCGCGTATTTCAAGTTACTCCCAATTTACAGCGATTGGCTTCTTTTTTTGATATTATTGCCCTGGGTTCGGGCATCGGTCAACCCCCTTTACGCTTGACGGTTCTCTCGGCATTGGATGCGGTGCATAATCGCCAGATGTGGCGGATTTTTTCTCCTCTTTTATGGATTTGGAATCGCCTCTTGCGAGGGAATGTCCGCTTTCAAACGCTGACGGAACCGTTTACGATTTATTCTGATGGTCCCGTGACTCCTTTATTTGAAGAATTCTCTACGGGTGCACAACTGAATAGTTGTGATTCCCGAGAGGAACGGCAGGCATTGTGGGGGTCGGAAACTTTTCGGCAGCAGTTTCGTAAAGACTGGTTGAATGGGTGGCGCAAATCTTTTCATCGAGACTTGAAATTGATGGAAATTTTAAGCTGTCCGGAATCGAGTTGGCAGGGGTTAAGTTTTGCTGCGGTTGCGAAGAAAATGCAGCGGGACCCGGTGGATTTGTTTATGGATTTGTTGCAGCGGTATGATACGGATTTGCGCTGGGTGGCGACGGGTGCAAACGATCGCCTCGAACCCCGGTTAGCGATGATGAAACATCCGGATATTTTGCCCGGGTTTACCGATGCCGGTGCTCATGTTCGGAATTTGGGCTATTATGATGGCGCTTTATCGTTGTTGAAACAAGCGGTAACCACGAATTTTATGACTCCCGAGGCGGCAATTCATCGGGTGACGGGAGAACCGGCGCGGTGGTTTCGCCTGGATACGGGGGTGTTGAAGGTGGGTGGGAAAGCGGATTTGGTGTTGCTGAATCCTCTGGGGTTGCGGCAGGCGATCGCCCCTCCCGTGGAAATATTGGACCCAATTTTAGATGGAGAACCTCGGATGGTGAAGCGGGGTTCGGATCAAATTATCCACTCGGTGTATATCAAAGGTGTTCCGGTGGTGTCTCAGGGTCAGGTGAGCGATCGCCTGGGTTCTGAACCCCTGGGGACGGTGTTGTTTCCGTTGGAGGGATGAAGGGAGTGAGGGAGCAAATGAATGGGGATTCGGAATGTAAAGTGAGAGATAGTCGGGGCGATCGCCTGGAGGATGTTCCCTTTACCGAGTATTGGGATATTTTTCTGCTTAAACATCAGCATCCGATGAATGTGGCGTTGCACGTTGTGGGGATTTTTATTTTTTACGCGGTACTTTTTGCGGCGTTGTGGTTTCAGAATTCCTGGTTCTTGTTGGGGTTACCCCTGACGCAGTTGACGGGATTAATGGGTCATTTTTGGTTTGAACGCAGTGAGATAGAACTCCGGGATGCGGTGTTTTCCTGGCGTGCTTCTTTCTGTTTGGGTCGAATGTTGTGGCGTATTCTTTTGGGTAAGTATAAGGAAGATGTTCGGCAACGGGTTGAACTGTTGGGGGTAGGGATGGGAAAGTTAGGGGGAGGGAAGATAACGACTGAAGTCGTTACTACGAACGAAGAAGGATAACGACAGCAAGTCGTTACTACGAACGAAGAAAGATGGCGAGGGAAGTTGGTATTACGAACTTAAGAAGAGGGTAATTTGAGGTTTTTAGGTTTGCTACGGACTGGGGAGGGTGAGGGTGAAGAAAAAAGTGGTGCCGCTATTGAGTTGAGAGTTTAGCCAAATGCGTCCCCCATGTACCTCTACAATTTTTTTACACAGACTCATGCCGATTCCGGTGCCGGGATATTTATGATAAGCATGGATTCGTTTAAAGATTTCAAAAACTAGGGGATAATCTTCCTCGGCGATGCCAATGCCATTATCCTGAATGCTAAATTCAGCCAAATTGTTAGGATGGAGGGTGAAAGAAATGTTAATTTCCGGGGTCACTTGGGGACGGCGAAACTTAATGGCATTACTGAGGATATTTTGAAAAAGCTGGATCAGTTGGGTGCGATCGCCCAGGACGATGGGGAGGGGATCGTGGGTGATCCAAGCGCCACTGCCGTTGATATCATCTTGTAAATTAGCTAAGGCTTCGGTTAAGACTTCTTCACAATCAATAGTTTCAAGTTCTGCTGTCCCCACTCGGACCCGAGAATAGGACAGTAAATCATGAATGAGTTGATTCATGCGCTGAGTGGCTTTAGAAATTTCACTTAAATAATGTTCGCCCTTTTCATCAAGTAAGGTATCATATTTCCAGAGTAACATATCGGCATAGCCCATGATTAATTGTAAGGGGGATTGCAAATCATGGGAGGCGATCGCCGCAAATTGCTCTAGTTCAACGTTAGATCTTTGTAATTCCTCATTCAGGGTTTGTAACTCCTGATTTTTTTGAAGGAGTTGCCGTTGTAGACGCTCGATGGTCAGTTGTTTATGGATTCGCGCCAGGACTTCTTCAGTTTGAAAGGGCTTGGTAATGTAGTCGGCCCCTCCGGAACTAAAGGCTTTGACTTTGGCCGTGATATCATCAAGGGCGCTGAGGAAAATCACCGGAACTTTGCTGGTGAGGGGGTTGGACTGGAGGGATTCACAGACTTCATAGCCGGTTAAATCCGGCATCATAATATCTAATAAAATCAAATCCGGAACAACTTTTTCGCAGGTGGCTAATGCCATTTCCCCCGTTAAGGCTTTGCGGACGTTATACCCTTTGAGGACAAGCATGGAGGAGAGCACTCGTAAATTATCCGGCTGATCATCAACAATTAAAATAACCGGCTTCTTCAAGTCCACTGACCCTGGAATCATAAATCCTCCAAATAGGTTAAATGCATAATCTGATGGAATTGAAAATTTTCGGCTAATTGGCTTAATGCCCGACCTGCCGGTTCAAAATCTGGAGGCATTTCTTCTATTAATTCTATAATCATATCATCACTGCATTGAGCAGCAGCATCATAAATTTTTTCTATCCAGTGAGTGGGCATTCTTTCCAAATAAGATTTGAGTTGATCCGAGGAGATTTCCCCGGGTTCACGCTCTGGATTTAAGCGGTGATAGGGAGAAATATCTTTTGCATAAATATACTTTACATTCAAATGGGATCCGATTTTTTCAAAGAGTTCATCTTTTTCTAAAGGTTTGCGAAGAAAGTCATCGCATCCGGCAGCCAATACTGCCGAACGATCTTCCTCAAATACACCGGCAGTTAGGGCCAAAATAGCAGGTTTCTGATTTCCGGCAATGGCTTTAATCTGTTTGGTGGCTTCATAGCCATCCATGACGGGCATTCGGATATCCATTAAAATTAAATCAGGCTGCCACTGTAAGGATGCGGCGATCGCCTCTTGTCCATTTTCCGCTTCGCGCACTTCAAAGCCGATATTACCCAGGAGTTTGACGAGCAACAACCGACTTTCTAACATATCGTCCACGACGAGAATACGTTTACTCGGTTGATCCGGGGCTAACCCAATCACCGTCCCCTTGGATTGAGTCTGGGTGACTTCACTCGGCGGCACAGGTTCAACCTGAATCGCAAAGATAAAGGTACTGCCGACTCCCAGGATGCTGCTGACTTGAATTTCACCCCCCATCATTCGCACAAATTGACGACTAATGGGTAAACCCAATCCTGTTCCTTGGCCGGATTTGCGTCCCATTTCCGTTTGACCAAAACTTTCAAAAATCAGGTTCATGTCTTCCGGTGCAATTCCCGAGCCCGTATCTTCGACTTCAAACTGAAGAAAGCAGGCACAGGAATCCCGATGAATCCCCGATTCACACTCTCCATTCCGCTGGTGAACCCGCAGAGTGATGGAACCCTTTTGGGTAAATTTAATAGCATTCCCCAAAATGTTAATTAACACCTGGCGCAATTTGGCTTGATCGGCGCGGATGTACAGGGGAACATTTGAGGCAACTTTGGTGATGAGGAGCAAATTTTTTTCATGGGCTTTAAACCGCAACATATCTTCTAAATCTCGCAGCATCTGCCCCATGTCAAACGGTTCTAGTTTTAAGGTGGTTCTCCCGGCTTCAATTTTAGACATTTCTAAAATGTCATTAATCAGTTCCAGTAAGTGAGAACCGGCGCGATTGATAATTTCAATTTGTTGTTGATGTTCCGGTTGGAGGGAAGGGTCCCCGGCCATCACCTGAGCAAAGCCGAGGATCGCATTGAGTGGGGTTCTCAATTCATGGCTCATATTGGCGAGAAATTCACTTTTGGCATGGTTAGCCATTTCTGCGGCGCTCGCCGCTTGTTTGAGGGCTTCTTCCGCTTGTTTGCGATCGGTGATATCGCTGCCGATGCCGAGAAATCCGGTAATCTGACCCATTGTATCTTGTAATGCGGTAATCGAAAGCCACACCGGGAAGCGAGACCCATCCTTGCGGAGGTAGGTCCATTCCCGGATATCCGGGACCCCCTGACGGGCTTTGGCAACGATCGCATCAAATCCTGGGGCGATCGCATCCCCCAGTTCAGCGGTTAAGGTGGCCGCGCGTTCCTGAAGTTCTTCCCGGGTGTGGAGCATGACCACATTCGCCTGGGCGGTCACTTCTTGCGCCTTGTAGCCCAGCAATCGTTCAGCCGCCGCATTGAAGGTGAGAATCGTGCCTTGGGGGTCTGTGGCAATGATCGTATGTTCGGCACTATTCAGAATAGCTTTTTGCAGGCGGTTGGTTTCAATCAGTTTAGCTTGGGTCTGTTTAAGCTGCGTAATGTTACTCGCCGTCCCGGTAATGCCAATCACAAAACCCGCTTCATCCCGCAATGGGATCGCATTCAGCATCATGTAAATCGGGGTTCCGGCTTGGGTGATATGAGTCGTTTCATATTGAGAAATTTCTTGTTCTTCCAGGAGAATCTGGCGGAAAAATTCTTGGTCCTGACTCCACCGACTGGGGTGAATCAAATCCGTAAACGATCGCCCAATGGCCTCGGAGGGGGTATATCCATAAATCTCTCGAACCGCCGCATTGACAAAGGTGAGCCGTCCTTTTGTATCAATAGTCCAAATTAAATCTTGAGAAGTTTCAACAAGGTTTCGATATTTGCTTTCACTGGTTTTTAAGGCCGTTTCCGTGAGGATTCGGGCGTTAATTTGTTGTTGAAGTTGCTGGTTTTGTTGGTTGAGTTTGGTGCGGGCTTGTTTTTCCCGTTTCAGAAAATTGGCTTGGGCGATCGCAATCCCGACTTGAGCCGCAATGGTTTCAATCAGCTCGATTTCTCCTAAGCTCCATTCCCGGGGGCGATCGTACTCATGCAAGACCAAGGCCCCATTAGGTTGTCCTCTATAAGAGGTCCGCACCAATAGCATGGATTTGACCTGAAACTTTGGGTATCGAGCCAAAACCGGCTGAAATAATGGATCGCTTTGCAAGTCATTGATGGCGACGGAGCGATCGCTTGTCTTAAATTGTTCGGCGTAGGGAGTTTCATCCAGAGGCAGTTCCAACTCCCGACTCCCTTGGCACTCCTGCGCCACGGCGAAAGCGGCAATTTGCAAGGGGGGATTTCGGGTTTCTCGGTAGGTATGAATTTCGGTGCAACTCACCCCAAAAGCATCTCTAATTTCTTGCACCGCAGTATCTAGCAGTTTTTCTAGCTGTAATTCCGAGCGAATTTTTTCTGTAATGCCCCTCAGAAGTTCGCTACGGACTAATTGTTTTTGTAACTGAATTTTGACCTGTTTGCGGGTAGTAATATCTAAAATTGTGCCAAACATTTGACTCGGCTTGCCGTTGAGGTCGAGAATCACTTCTCCTTTGGCCTCTACATAGATAATTTCCCCATCCGGTCGCTGGATTCGACCCTCAATTTGATAGGAACTCCCCGAGGCGATCGCCTGCTTTAAGGTTTTAGAAAACCGCCTGCGGTCATGGGGATGAATCGTCTTTAACACTTCAGCAAAACTGGGTTTGAGTTGAGGTGGAATCCCCAGAACTCGAAACATTTCATCGGAGAGCACTAAATGCCGAGTCAACCAATTCAATTCCCAGTTGCCCACCCCGGCCACTCGTTGGGCCGTAGCTAAAGACCTTTGACTTTTTTGTAAAGAAACAATTAATCTATCTTTTTCCCGTTCCGCCGCATTCCGTTGCTGAATTTCCCAGCTTAGTTGAAAGTTGCGCTCTCTTAATTCTCCCTCTAATTTTTGCAGTTTGACTTGATGCTCAATCCGGGCTAAGACTTCCGCTTCCTGAAACGGTTTTGTAATATAATCCGACCCGCCCACGGCGAACCCTCTAACCTTATCAAAGGTCTCATATAAAGCACTAATAAAAATAATCGGAATATGGCGACTTTCTTCTTGAGATTTGAGCCTTTTACAAACCTCATACCCATTCAGGTCCGGCATCATAATGTCCAGTAAAATTAGGTCGGGAATATTGACCTCCACCGCCTGAAGTGCTAAGACTCCACTCGGTGCAGCTCGGACTTTATACCCATGACCTGACAGCAAATCCACTAACAGTTTTAAGTTAGCTACGGTGTCATCAACGACCAAAACCTCGCCTTTATAAGACCGCTCTCCCTCTGTTTTCATTATGTCAATACCTCGCCGATACAATGAATATGAAAAATGGATTGAAACGGGAAATCCGGGGTCTAGGCAGTTCGGGAATTCAAAGGGGGGATTTATGGCGATCGCCGATCCCCTGAATCGGCTCTCTCATCTATCCGAATGGAAGAAGCTAGAGTCATGCCATCTCCATTAACCCCTACCCAAACTGCTTCTTGCGGTTTAAGAATCCTTAGCCCTCGGTCTTTAGGGTGAATCTAGGACCGATTGGATAAAGGTTAAGATTTGCTCAAACTCAAAATTTTGGGTCCAGTTCGTTAAGGTATTGGCCAAGGATTCATGGCGATCGCGAACGTCATGCAACAGGGCTACCATTAATTCTACATCACAAGATTTCGTGGCGACGTTAAAGGAATTCAACCAGTCTAGGGGAATGTCACTCCAATCGCTTTCGGTTAAAGGGACCGGGGGAACGGCCAATGGGGGCATCGATGATTCCCCGGGGTCTTCATACACAAAGCGCACCCCTAACTGTTGAGTCAAGCAGTCAAACAGTTCCGTATCCCGAAACGGTTTACGGATAAAAGCATCAAATCCAGAGGAAAGACCCACCGCATTTTCCTGTTCAAGATAACTGGCAGTTAAAGCCACGATCGCGGTTCCTTGGCCTTTCATCGACCCTTTAATCTGTTGAGTGGCCTCATAGCCATCCATTACCGGCATTCTTAGATCCATAAAAATTAAATGGGGTTTCCATTCTTCCCAAAGAGCAACCGTCTCCTGACCGTTGCTACTCTCTAACAGTTCAAATCCAAGAGGCTTCAGGCATTTAACCACAAAGGTGCGATTATCGGGGCGATCGTCAGCGATTAAAATCCGGTATTGGGGTTGGTTCGGTTCTAGGGCCAAAGCGCGCCGTTGCGGGGGAATCGGTTTAGACTCACTCGCGGCTGCTACGGTTACGGGGATTTCAAAACTAAAGGTACTCCCTTCCCCAATCTGCGATCGCACCTGAATGGATCCGCCCATCAACTCCACAAACTTGCGAGAAATTGACAATCCCAGGCCGGTTCCCTCTCGGGCTTCGAGTCCCGTACTGGTTTGCACAAAGGGTTGAAACAGCCGGTCTAACTCGTCCAGGGCGATCCCCGGTCCGGTATCGGACACTTCACAAACCAAGTTCAGGGTACTCCCCTGTGAGAAACTGGATAACCCTTCCCGGGGTATCCCCTGGATGGTTACCGAAATTTGACCCCTCTGGGTAAACTTAATCGCATTCCCGATCAGATTAATCAGCACTTGCCGTAATTTAATCTCATCGGTGCGGATATATTCCGGGACCTCCTGTGATCGTTCTACAAGGAAGTCCAATCTTTTGTGTTGGGCCTTAAGGCTAAACATGGATTGTAAATCATCGAGGAGGTTAGAAAGATTAAAATCCGTGGGTAAAATTGTAGTTCGTCCGGCCTCAATTTTTGCCAAATCCAAAATATCATTAATTAACGTGAGTAAATGCTCTCCACTGCGCTGAATAATTGCGATATTTTCCTTGACATCCTCGGATAAAGAGGGATGGGACAGGAGCAGTTGGGCAAAGCCCAGAATGGCATTGAGAGGCGATCGCAATTCATGACTCATATTCGCCAAAAATGCACTTTTCGCTTCATTGGCCATATCCGCAGCTTCTCGGGCTTTTTCCACCTGTTGGTAGAGTTCCGCTTGGTTGAGGGCGATCGCCAGTTGATTGGCAATGGCTAGGAGCAATTCCATCTGGCTACTGTCCCAAGGGGATTCACTTAAATTCCGCGCTAAACATAAAGCGCCCCAGACCCCGGTCCGCATTTGTAACGGTAAAATCAACCAGTGACCGGCCAAGCGGCCCAGCAACTCCACCCGAGGATCCTCCGGCTGCGGTTCCCACCCCGATAAAGCCACGGGTTGTAAGTCTTTAATCACCTCAGTAATGGGGTTTCCGGCATCGGGAATATCCAGGTCCAGGGTACTCGGGACGGTATCAAAGGGCTGATATTCCGCCACATTCCGCCACAACCCCTCCTCGGGGAAATATTGAACGATTTTCACCAGATCCGCCCCTAATAGCCGTCCGCTTTCATGGGCGGCACTAAATGAGATCGTGGTCAACTCCAAAGAATTGCGAATACTTTGGACAAATTGACTCAACACCTGCTCTCGTTGCATCTGCGATCGCAGAATTTGTTCCGCCTGTTTCTGAAGCGTTACATCCTGGATTTGGGCGATAAAATGTAACGGTTCCCCCTCACTGGTGCGAACCAAGGAACCCGTTAGCAGTCCCCACACAAAATACCCCTGTTTGTGAAGGTAACGTTTTTCTAATTGATAAGACCCGATTTCACCCCCCAGCAATTTGGTGACATACTTTAAATCCATTTCTAAATCATCGGGATGGGTGATGGTTTGGAAATCAAGGGTTAACATTTCACTCTCGCAATAGCCGAGAATCTCGCAAACGGCCCGGTTAACTTTCAACCATCGGCCATCGAGTCCGACGAGGGCCATGCCAATTCCGGCATAGTCAAAGGCGGTGCGAAATCGTTCTTCACTGTCGCTCAGGGCTAGGACTGTGCGCTTGCGTTCCGTAATATCCAGGAGCGTTCCTCGCAGATGGATCACCGATCCCCTCTCGTCTCGAACCGCTTCCCCTCGCGCTTCTAAGTATCGGCAGATGCGATCGCCTTCCATAATCCGCAGGTCCATTTGATAGGACCTTCCCTCCAATACCGCCCGGTTGAGATTCTCTTGCAGTTGGACTCGATCCTCGGGATGAATCGCCTTAAAATGCTCCTGATAAGCGGATTCCGGGTCTGTGGACTCAACCCCAAACATCTGGAACCATTCCTCCGATGCCGTGAGTTGGTCGGTTTTCAGGTCCAGTTCCCAACTGCCAATATGGGCGATCCGTTGCGCTTCTCGCAATGCCGCCTCACTCTGGCGGAGTTTAGCTTCAATTTGTTGGCGATCGGTAATATCATGGACGGTACCCACCCACTTGAGCAGGTTTCCCTCCCCATCAAAAACGGGTTCGCCGCGCACTTCTATCTCCCGAATTTCCCCACTCGGGCACTGAACCGGCTGGTTCAGTTCCCAGGGTTCACCGGCCCTCAATTTGTCTTGAATTTCCCGTTGTTCCAACCAGGGAGTCTCGGGATGAATCCGGGGGTGAAGGGGTTCTAAAGAGGGGGGGGTCGGACTGGGTTCTAATCCATAAATCCGATAGAGTTCTTCGGACCAGAGGGTACTTTGATTCACCGGATCAAATTCCCAACTGCCAATATGAGCAATCTCCTGAGCTTTGGCTAAATTGGCTTCACTGTGGCGAAGTTTCTCTTGCGCTTCTCGGGATTCGGTGATATCTCTAGCGGTTGCATAAATCAGGTCACCTGCGGGCATGGAACGCCATTCTATCCACCGATAAGAGCCGTTTTTATGGCGATAGCGATTGATCACATTGATGATCTCTTTGCCATCGCTCAAGTCTGCCATTGCGTTGACTGTTAACTCCAAGTCATCGGGATGGACCAAATCGAAAATTTTAAACAGCCGTCCTTCTAATTCCGCAATACTGTATCCGAGGGTTCTTTCCCAGCCCAAACTTGCTCTGCGGTAGTACCCATCCAGGTCGCCAATGCAGAGTAAATCCAAGGACATCGTAAAGAAGCGATCGATTTCTTCGGTTTTTTCCTGGAGGTTGAGTTCCAGGTTTTTTCTCAGGGTAATATTTTGGATTTGCTTGATGGTATAAAGGGGGTGATTGTCACTGTCGCGCACCAGGGAAGCACTCAACAATCCCCAGATGATTTTTCCACTTTTATCTTGGTAGCGTTTTTCCAGATGATAATAGGAAATTTGCCCTTGTATCAGTTCCTCTAAGTGACTTTTGTCACTGAGACGGTCTTCGGGATAGGTAATATCTTGAATGTTCAGGGCTAATAATTCTGATTTAGAATATCCCAACATCTGGCAAACCGCAGTATTGACATCTAATAACTGCCCCGTGGGGGCGACCAAACACATTCCCACTGCGGCACTTTCAAAGGATTTTCTAAACTGTTCTTCGCTTTGACGTAAGGCTGCGGTACGTTCGGCTACTTGCACCTCTAAGGTGTGGTTGTAGTCGGCTATCAGTTTTTCGGCTTGTTTGCGATCGCTGATATCGGTAAAGGCATTAATGGCATAAATCACCTGCCCGGTTTCGTCAAAAATGGGTGTGGAATACACTTGAAGCGGAATTCTCTCCCCTGCCCGTTCAATTTCTAAATCTTCTGCCATGACCGCTTCCCCTTGCAGGGCCCGGATGCCCGGGAGTTGTTCCTGGGGATAAAGGCGATCGCTACCGGCGAGATAAACTTGATAAAAGGTGGAGACTTCTTCTAAGGAAATAGGCGCCGGGGTGGGTCCGAGCAATTGCTGTCCCGCCTGATTCATATAATGATATTTCCCGGTAGGATCTAGGGCAGAAATTCCAATGGGGAGGGCTTCTAAAAATTGGTTGAATTTGCTTTCACTTTGGCGCAAGGAGGTATAAAGTTTGGCATTTTCTAAAGAGATGGCTGCCTGGACCGATAAAAATTTTAAAACTTCCAGGCGATCGCTAGGAAATGCGCCGGAAATGAGATTATTCTCCAAATAGATAATCCCACTGAGTTTCGTCCGGTCTAAAATAGGCATACAGAGGATGGATTTCGGCTGCAAGGCGCGAATATAGCGATCGCCTCGAAAGGGTCCTTCGGATGTGGCATCGTTTAAAGCCACCGTTTCCCGCGTCCGAATCACATAGCGGACGATCGCCCCGGAGAGAAAGTTATGCCCTGTTCTTTCTCCTACGGCATTCAAAGGGATTCCCGGTTGAGTCGTGACCAGATTTTCATCAATGGCGGCTTGAACCATCCATTCCCCGTTTTCTTCTCCAATTAAATAGCCTTTTTGCGCCCCGGCATTTTCAATCAGAATTTTCATTAAAGCCCCAAGAAGCTTGTCGATTTCTATTTCCCGCGTCAGGGCTGCTGATGATTTTAAAATACTGACTAAATCCAACACCACTTCCGGGTTACTGCTAGTTGACTGAATGGTTTCTGACTGATTTCCACTCAGATTCTCGGACTCACTCGGTTTTTGGGGTTTGTCCAACCACTGGGGATATTGGGCGCTTAATTGTTGAACTTTTGCCCCACCTTGCCATTGTTGATAGAGGGCATAGGCTTTTTGGATGTAAAGTTCAGCAATTTGGCTCATCACCCGCTGATAATAAAACTCTCCCGCCAACTCATAAGCTAAGGCTTCTTCCTGGATAAAATGATGCTCCATAGCCCCAACAATGGCCCGCTCATATAATTCCGCAGCTTGCCAATTTTGACCGAGAATTCGGGCTTTTTCGGCCGCGACTAAATCATATTTATGTTGATAGGTCATCGGTCCAGAGTTGGCCCAATCTTGCAGGCGCATTTGATTAAGTTCCACTCGTTGCAGGACCTCTTGTTGCTCAGGCCCCTCCAGAGAGGGATATAATGCTAATCGGGCCAGGGAATCATAAAAGGGCAGTTGACCCAAGGGCATCAAGGAGGCGATCGCGGCTTCATATTCCGAGGCGATCGTCAGACTCTCCACCGCTTTTTGCCCATCTTTTAAATAATAACTGAGCATCCCTTGGGCTAGATGGAAGCAAAATAAAGAGGTTTCACTCTTGTTTTGGGTTAACAGTTCCAGGTCTTGGATATCATCAAAAGCTTCCCCATTTAACCGCTCAAATTCCCGGGCATCTCCCCGGAAATTTAACGCCAATTGCAACCAAATTTTCGTGTAATAAAATTGAATTTCTTGGTGGCATTTCTTAATGATTTGCAAAGAGTCTTCATGCTTTTTGATGACTTTCCCTAGAGGCTCCCCACTCAGCAAAGAGTAACAGCTATATTGCATCGTGGCATAACAGGTATATTCTAAATCCCCGGTTTCCAACCCTAGAGGCACCGTAGTCCTTAGACCCGCGATCGCCTCTGGGAGAGGTTCTTTCCAATGTCGGATAAATCCATTAAAAATATGATAGACTTTACAGCGGCTTTCTGCACTCTCGAACCGCTCTAACAATTCTAAAGCAAACTGTCCTAACTGATACCCTCGTTCTATCTCCCCTGAACGGCAAAGATTAAACCCATAATAGGCATAAGCAAAGGCTGCCCAGGGGGAATTTCCATATTCCAGGGAGAGCTTGACCATCGTCAAGGCCATTCTGGGGACCGATTCCGGGGTCACAATGAGCGCTGTCCCCCAGACGCTCATTAAAATCTGCATCGCCGCTAATTTATCGGCATCCTCCATCAAGGGAAGAGAGGATAATTCCCCAATATCCCACTGAATGGGGACTAATTCAGCTAGGGAAACCCCCAACATTTCCAACACCATTAAACTGGTATCAACGGCTTTTTGAAGCTGGTTAATCCCACTATACAATTGGATGAGGATTTGATAAACCTTGACCCGTTCTAACAGCGTTCGGGCCTGGTTGAGCACCACCGCTGCCCGGGCTTTTACTTCCGGATAATGGGTGGTTAGATATTCCGCTTCTACCGCTTCTAGGTGAAGCTGGAGCGTGAGGTCATAATGAGTCTGCCAACTCGGGGAGGGTAACAGATTCAACCCGTGGTTTAAATATTGAGCGGCCAGACTATAAGCACTGGCTATTTTCGCTTTTCTGCCCGCCCATAAATTGAGGTGAGCCAGGTTTATTTTTTCCAATTCTTCCGTCATCAACTCACTCCCCTGATTGAGATGATTAACGATAATAAATAAGCCTTCAGGTAACTCCAAGGAGGGGTCTTCCAGGGAGAGGGCCAAGGGATTGGCGCTACTCCAGAGCAAGCGTCCAATTTCTAAGTGCCGATCGCGAAGTTGAGCTGGGGGGATTAAAGAATAGGCGGCTTGTTGAACGCGATCATGCAAAAATTTAAACTGAATTTTTCCGGTGTCAATCTCGGGAAGCACCCTCAATAATTTATAATTTTCATTGATGGGAATGACAAATCCACTTTGCAAGGCGGAAAATAAATGGCTTAACACCGCCTCGGGTTGCGATCGCGCAATTCGGCTTAAGGTTTCCAAATCAAAGGGACTGCCAATACAAGCGGCCAACTGTAAGAGGGTTTGGGTTTCAGGGTTAAATTTGACCAGTTGACTCTCCATTAAATCAACCACATTATCGGTGATTCCGAGGGATTCAATTTGGGCCAAATTCCAGTTCCAGGTTTGGCGATCGCCACTTAAATAAATCAACCCGTCCTGATAGAGGAAATTCAAAAATTCCAGGGTAAAAAAGGCATTACCCCGGGTCTTGGCATAGACTAAATCGGCTAAGGATTGCACCAAGGACCGGGGGGAGTGTAGGGTGGTGGCGATTAAGTCCGCCACATCAGAACCGGCGAGATTGTCCAAGGCGATGGTGATTAGGTTCGGGAATTCGGTTTCCAGATGTGCTTTCGTCATCATCAGGGGATGGGTGCCATCGACTTCATGATCGCGATAGGCCCCAATTATCAACAAAAATTGCAAATCGCGATCGCTCAGAATCGCTTCTAACAAGGTTAAAGAAGCCAGATCAGACCACTGGAGGTCATCGAGAAAAATCACCAGAGGATGTTCGCGATCGCAAAGGGCTTTCAAAAAGTTTTGAACCACCCAATGCAGCCGATTTTGCGCTTCCTGTCCCCCCAAATCCGCCACGGGAGGTTGAGCTCCGATAATTTTTTCTAAATTGGGGATTAATTCAATTAAAATCTGCCCGCTATTACCGAGGGCGGCTAAAATTCGACTGCGCCATTGAGCAAAGACCGCTTCGGGTTCCCCTAAGATAAAATTACAAAACTCATTGAAGGCTTGTCCCAGCCCTAAATAGGGAATATTTCTTTGGTATTGGTCAAATTTTCCCGAAATAAAATTACCCCGTTTAGCCGCGACGGGTTTATGAATTTCTCGGACTAAAGCGGATTTACCCACCCCGGCATATCCCGCCACCAGAATCAGTTCCCGATTCCCCTCGGCAGTGCGTTCAAATGCCGCCAATAAGGTCTGAATTTCTCTTTCCCGTCCATACAATTGTTGGGGTAATTGAAATCGGTCCGAACGGTCCTGCTGTCCCAAGGAAAAGGTGTTGATGGTGTTTTCAGTCTGAATCTGCCGCAAACATTCTTCTAAGTCCGCCTTCAATCCATAAGCCGATTGATAGCGTTCTTCGGCATTTTTAGCCATTAATTTGGCAATTAAGTTGGACAGGGTGGCGGGAATTTGCGGTTTAATAGTTTGGAGAGAAATGGGCGGTTTGGCAATATGACTATGGACCCATTCCATCTGGTCCTCACTTTGGAAGGGTAAGGTCCCGCTTAAGAGGTGGTAAAAGGTTACCCCCAGGGAATAAAAATCCGTGCGATAGTCAATGCACCGATTCATCCGCCCGGTTTGTTCTGGGGACATATAGGATAAGGTGCCTTCAATCCGATTGGCATTTTGGAAAATCGGATTTTCTTTAGATAACACCGCTGAAATGCCAAAATCGATAATTTTGACTTGTCCAGTCTGGGGATTTAAGACAATATTGCTGGGGTTAATGTCTTTATGAATGATGTTTTTGTCGTGAATTTGTGAGAGAATTTCCGTGATATCAATGGCTAATTTCAAAAAATCTCTCAGGTCTAGTTGTCCGGCAATTTTTAACCGGCTTAAGGATTCAGCCCCAAAATCTTCTAACAGGAAAAACGGACTGTTGCCCTCGTTGCTGAACCCATAGATTTGGGGGATTCCGGATAAGTTTAGCGATCGCGTAACTTCATATTCGCGCCAAAACCACCCCAACCGTTCGGGAACGGAATAGGCATTTCTAAGACTTTTCAAAATCACGGGTTGTCCCGATGCTTGCAGATACCCGCGATAGACTTCAGAATTACTGCTTTCGTACAGTTTTTGGGTTAAACTAACGTCTGAAAGGGTAATCATTAAACCTCGATTTTCAGCAAAAAAGTGGATTGAATTCTGAGCAGATTCCCGAAGCGATCGCGTTGAAAAGGTCGGTACAGTTAAGCCAGGACCCGGGGTTTTTTGACCCCGGATCTAACTGATTCATGCTCAAGACAAGGCGGCGGTGGTAACACCCGGTTTCTGGTCTATGAAGTCTAATCCTGTACTGACCCACTCTAGCGGTTCCCACCGTTATCAGGTCCATTTTAGGACTTCCGCAGATTTTGAGACTCTCCCCTCAATGTAGGGGCGTCTTTTGCGAATTGCCCCTACATTTAGGGGGGCCGCGTTCAAACTGGGTCAGTCCTAATTTTTGGGAGTGCGAGCATTTTGCTGGCTCTAGTCAAAAGCGAGCAAGATCCTCTCACGGATAGTAACTATCCGTTTGTGAGTCTGGGAAACGCTAGATTTGGGCGATCGCCCTGAGCTAATCGGTTTCGCCCCCCCGAGCATGAACTCGCAATCCTTACCGGAAAATCAAGCTGAGTGTTTCCGGGGGGGTGATCACCCTCGCTTCCTCAGTTGCGTCCCCGAGGGCATGGGGTGCAACCCGGAAGGTGAAGGAAGGCAAATGCCAGCCTGAATGGGTTTAGCAACGGAATCGGCTTAGAAATCAGCACCCATTGGGCTGGATATCTTGTTCTTGACAGGGGAAGATATTAAACGTATAATTTCTGGTTGGTCATAAGTTACCTTGGGTCTCTTCAGAGAGCGGAAGCGTAATCTGGCTATTTTAATTATAAACATGAGCGATTCTTCCTGAATCAAAGAAGTTGCACAATCTCATTTCCCCGAATGGGCAAGCCACCCCCTACAAAACCCTGGATTTGCTGCTTGCGGGGAAATAACCCTGAGCAGGTTGTTAAGATGAAGTCGCAACAGGGTGAGCTTGAGCCGGTCCCAGCTCTCTAAGCCCGTGAATTTTGATTGACTGGAAGGCACAACGGACGAGAGTATCCCGCAAAGATAAAGAACTCATAAAGACCCACAGAGGAACTTCCGGGAAGAAGATGCCCCCATGGGGTTATTCCCACCCCAGCATGGTGGCGATCGTCTGGGAGAGGGTGAGGGAATTGAAGGGTTTAGAAATAGCACCGACGACTTTTAGCTGCTCAAGCTGATGTTGGGTAAACCAAAGTGCTTTGGCGGTCAACAAAACCACCGGAATTGACTGGGACTGGGGATTTTTTTTGAGGCGATCGAGAAAAGCAAAGCCATCCATTCCCGGCATGGAAATATCCAGCACGATCGCATCCGGTTGCTCTGTAGCTGCCAGATTTAACCCATCTTGAGCTGATGGCGCTAATAAAACCCGCCATCCCCCTAGGTCTTCTAAGCAAATTTGTACAACCTCTCGAACCGTAATTTCATCATCAACCACTAAGATGAGTTTCTCATTCATAGCCCCCTCTAAGTCCAATAAATATTAGGAAAATGGCGAGCAACTGGATTTAATTGTTGTTACTATGGGCTAGATTTTCTACCTCGATGCGATCGCAGAAAACCCTGCCGGTTTTCCCGATTTTTTCGGTTCCCTGTGGTCCCCCTCAAACACTTTTTTTGGGTATTCTTGGCTTCACCCTGAGGCAGTCTAGGGAATGGACGAGATTGCCGTTTCCCCTCCGAGAAAGGATTCTCCATGATCCTGGAGAATTTGTCAATCACTGAATTTTATCGAACCCGTCGGTTGCCGGAATCACCCCGAGATTTAATCCAAATTTGGCCGGTAAAAGTCATCATTTGAAGACACCAACCCGGTCCCCCTTTCCCGGTCCGAGGCGATCGCCTCGGACCTGGATTCATCACGGATTGAGCGGCTCACTATAAGACTTTTAAATCAAAGTGTTCAGGGTAATTTATCCAGGACTGTAATGGCTATGGAGTTAGGGCCTCTGGGTCCGCAGTTGCTCACCGGGACCCGACAATACCCGGGTCCAATTTTAACGGGTCAAAACTGCCCCAGATTTTCCTCCCGTTCACATCTGGGCTTGAAGGTCTTTAAAATAGCGCATAAGCTTTGAGATTCAGCATTTTATCCCCCAGGACTGAGGGAGTTAAGTGTATTCAATCCACCGAATCGTTGCCTATTGATGTTTAGATTACCCGAGCAACATGAAGAACTGATTAAGAAACCTCATTTCCCGATTTCTGGCATCAATGGGGAGGATCGTCCAGGGTAAAGTAAAAGGTACTTCCCTCACCCAGGGTACTTTCGACCCATAAGCGGCCTCCATGTTGATGGACGATGCGCTGACAAATGGTCAACCCTAACCCGGTTCCCCCTTTTTGCCGGGAGTCGGAGGCATCTACCTGTTGGAAGGGGTTGAAAATCATCTCTAGTTTATCCGGTGGAATGCCTCGACCGGAATCTTGGACGGCGAATAGAACTCCTTGCCATTGGGGTTGAACGGTCAGGGTAATGATACTTTGAGGGGGAGAAAATTTAATCGCATTACTGAGCAAATTGGTCAAAACCTGCTGAAGGGCATCGGGAGAGGCCCAGACGGTGGCAGTACCAGGGGGTAAGGAGAAGCGGACTCCTGCCTGGTCGGCGATCGCCTGGAGACCTTCTACGGCTTGGGCGATCGCCTTGGCCGCATCACATCGTTCCTTGACTAATTCCAGACGACCGGACTCCAGCCGTTCTAAATCCAAAATATCATTCACCAGACGCACCAAGCGATCGCTGTCAGTCAGGGCAATTTCTAGCATTCGCTGGACTCGTTCGGGCTTATTTTGATAAATCCCACTAGCAAGCAGTCCGATCGCCCCGCGAATCGAAGTGAGGGGGGTGCGGATTTCGTGAGAAACAATCGAGATAAATTCATTTTTCATTCGTTCAATTTGACGGCGATCGCTAATGTCCCGGGCGATCGTGGAAATCCCGATCATCTTCCCTCGCCCATCTTTCACCGGAGAAATCGTCAAGGCGACATGAATCAACGTCTCATTCTTTCGCATCCGCACCGTTTCAAACTGTTGCACCGATTCACCCTGGACAATTTTCTCTAGCAGGGTGGTTTCCTCAGACTGGCGATCGCTCGGTACGATCAGGGTCAAAATCGACTGACCGATCGCCTCTGGGGGAGAGTACCCAAATAACTTTTGTGCACTGGCATTCCAACTCACCACCGTCCCATCCAGGGTTTTGCTAAAAATCGCATCTTCAGAATCCTCAACGATCGCCGCCAGTTGAGATAAGGCCGCTTCAGTGCGTTTGCGATCGCTAATATCGCGCAAAATGGCCGTAAAAATTTGTTCTCCCTCAATCTCCAACTTAGAAATCGATGCTTCTGCGGGAAACTCCGTCCCATCGGCACGACGGGCGGTAATTTCGGTCCCCTCTCCCATTGATCCGGCTCTAACGGAGGTTTTGCCAAAATTCTCGACCCAGAGACGGTGATTGTTGACAAAGCGACTAGGCATCAGCAGGTCCAACGGTTGACCCAAAACCTCCGCTGCACAATAGCCAAAAATACGTTCTGCACCTTGATTAAATAAAGTAATCCGTTGTTGAGCATCCACTGAAAGGATCGCATCTCCGGCAATTTCCACCAACCCGGCTAATCGCGCTTGAGAGGCTTGCAGGGCGCGTTCTGCGGTTTTGCGATCGGTGATATCTGTTGCCAATCCGGCCACTCTCACTAATTTTCCCCTCTGATCCCGAATCGGAAAGGCCCGAGAGTGAATCCAACGCAGGGAACCATCGGGGCGCAAGATCCGATACTCTTGATCATATTCCCCGTTTAAATATTTTTGACTCACCCCCTGTTCCACTCGGGGGCGGTCTTCAGGATGAATTGCATCCAGCCAGTCGTCCGGGTTCTGATACAGTGTTTCACAACTGCGACCCCACATCTTTTCATACGCCGGATTGATATAGATCAATTCTTTGCGCTTGAGATCCGCACTCCAGAAGATATCTCGTATATTTTCCGCCAACTGACGGAACCGAGACTCACTTTCGCGCAGGTCGGCTTCAGCTTGGTGGCGACGGGTAATATTGTTGTTAATTTCCAGCACTTGCAGAGGTTGTTGAAATTCATCGTACTGCAAGACCCAGCGCGAAGCGACGATCAACGGGATGCCGTGGGGTGGGGTATGGGTAATTTCCCCTTCCCAGTATCCCACCCTCAGCAGTTCGGCTTCGATTTCAGCTAGGGGTTGGGGAAATTCGGAGGCGAGGAGTTCGTGAGAAATTTGCCCGATCGCCTCGGATTTGGAAATCCCATACATTCGTTCTGCACCCCGGTTCCAAAAGGTGATGCGACCCTTGAGGTCTCGGGTGAGGATGGTATCGTGAGCTAACTCTAACAACTGGGCTTGTTGTTGCAGGAGTTGTTCGGTCTGCTGACGTTCGGTGAGTTCCTGTTGCAGGCGATCGGTGAGGGCACTCAGTTGGGCGGTCCGTTCGGCAACCCGGGTTTCCAGTTCCAGATTGGTTTGTTGCACCCTGGCTTCGGTTTGTTTGAGATCGGTGATATCTGTGGCCATACTAATCGCCACTCGCCGCCCATCGGCGAGGGTTCCGAGGGGGGCACAGGTAAACTGCCAGGTCCGGTTTTTGCCGGTTTTGGTGGTGATGGTGTATTCTGCTGTGCAGATGATCTGTTCCTGCAAATCGTAGAGTTCGGCAATGGCGGTTTGCACCTCCTGGGAACAGTCGGGATGGGCTTGCCTTGTCCAGTCGGCGATGGTGGGAATGTCGCGATGATGGTATCCGGTGAGATCGGTCCAGGCTTTGTTGATTTGGATGATTTCCCCCTTTTGGGTATGGATCATCAAGGGCAGGGGGGCCAGATTGAGGATGTCGCGAACCCGATTTTCATGAGCCGATAAGGGGATTGAGGTCAGGGATTCCTCCGGCGCGAGGGTCTCCCCGCCCAGGCGATGAACTTCCCGGCGAAGTTCTTGCAGTTCGGCAATCAGTTGTGCTTGGCTTTTATCCCAGTCGGAAATGCCGTTCATGGCTGCTGTTCTTTTGTTTTGTGTTTGAGGGCTTCCAGTTGTTGCCGAAAGCGATCGCGTTCGATCCGGCTGGTAATGCGGGTGACTAATTCGGGCCCGACAATCGGTTTGCCAATAAAATCATCGGCCCCTACGGCGAAGACTTGGCGCAGGGATTGAGCATCGGTGTGAGCGGTGACGACTAAAATCGGCAGGTCCCCCCAGTTGGGGTCTTGTCGCACGACTTGACAGAGGTCAATGCCATTAAATTTTGGCATTTCTAGATCCAAAATCAGCAGATGGGGGGCGACGGTGGTCAAAATTTCCCAAAATTTTTCGGAATTGTTGAGGGTGGTGACTTCGAGTCCCCAGGGTTGCAGGAGTTCTTTCATGACAGCAAGGGCGGCAGGGTCGTCATCGACGATGAGGACCTTGGCTTCTGGGGTGGCTTTGGGGGGCAGAACTTGGGCGATCGCTTTGAAAATTTGGTCACTGGAGGCGGGTTTGAGCAAAAATCCCCGTCCTCCGCACCGCGACACGGCAACGCGATCGGCGAGGTTATCCAGGGCGGTAAAGACTAAAATCGGCAGGGTGGGAAATTGGTGGCTGACTTCCTGCAACCATCGCAGTCCGGCTTTTTCCCCGGGGGAGGTGCTGGTTTCAGGACAGGCGATATCCAGGAGAATCAGATCCGGGGTTGTCCGGGCGATCGCTTGACGCGCTGCGGTGAGGGTGAGGGCGCTTTCTACCCCCATTCCGAGGTTGGCAGCTTGGGCGTTGAGGGTGGTGGCGATCGCCCGATCAGAGTCAACCACCAGCAGGGTCCGCCCTTTGGCAGGGGCCGGGATTTCTAGGCTGCTCTCGGTTGGGGGTTGGGTCAGTTCTTCGCTTAACGCTCGGGTCAGTTGCTCCAACTGCTCGGTTTCAGAAGTCCCTAGAAGGGTGGGTGACATCAGCAGGTATTCAATTTTCCGCGCCAGGTTGGAGCCTTCTAAATAGCCGAAGGGACCCAAGGACCCGGCCAGTTTATGGGCTTCCTGGATGGCTTGTTCCTGGAGTTCGTTGGTGAGTTTTCCCTCAGCTAGAGCGTTGTAGGCTTGCCGTAGGAGGGCAATTTGTTCGTTTAACCGGGGTCGATATTTTTCCAGAATCTGGGCAATGGAGGCGATCGCTTGTAATTTCTTCCCCGGGTTGGGAGTCTTCTGCTTTGGGGTTGTTTCAGTTTCGGGGGTCTCAGGATTGGGCTCGGTGGCGGGTTTGAGTCGATACCCGAGTCCATAGACGGTTTCAATGGGGTCTTTGTCAATGCCGATGGCTTTGAATTTCTGCCGCAGGTCTTTAATATGAACGGTTACGGCATTTTCTGTGGGGGAATCATCAAAGGACCAGAGGCGATCGATGATGGCACTGCGACTAAACACCCGTTGCGGATTTCTCAAAAACAGTTCCAAGAGCTTATATTCCGTCGCTGTCACCCCCAAGGATTGTCCATTCCAGGTGACTTCCCCAGAAACGGGGTTTAAGCACAAGTCTAACCAGGTTAGGGTCTCGGTGACTGGGGTTGTCCCTCGTCGTAGCAAAGCCCGGATCCGCGCCATGAGTTCCGAGAGATTATAGGGTTTGACTACATAATCATCCGCCCCCGCATCCAATCCAGTGACAATATCCTGGGGAGAGTCTTTCGCCGTCAGCAACAGGATGGGTTTTTGATAGCCTTGTTCCCGCAGTTTCCGGCACAAGCTGATGCCATCAAGTTTGGGAATTACTAAGTCGAGTAAAATCAGGTCGCATTCCAACATGGTGGCCAGTTCCAGGGCCGTTTGCCCATCTGCTGCCACTTCTACGCTATAGTTCTGCTTTCTCAAGGCGACGGAAAGGGCTGCACTGGCCGGTTCGTCATCTTCAACTAGAATGATTTTCATGATTCTGAGGGTCTGTATCAGTTGCTATGTCATGGGATTTGGGACTCGGTATCTCCTCATACGCGGGGTTTGGGTATAGGGTGGGTTGTTTTGGTTGAGACCAATTTTACTCCAGGGGTGAACGCGCTTTTGCTCTAGTTTACAAAAAGTATAGTTTCCCCGTCGCTTCTTCTCTTGGGGATTTCCCAGGTACTGAACTCACCGCTCCAAACTGCTGTGAATTAGAATAGCAGTAGTCTATCTCTGGGTTTTACCCCTATGGGTATTCAAGTTAAACCGCTCTATCGCGCCTTTCAACTCTACCAGAAATCCCGAAAATTAGGGGATTTTGCTCTGTTAAAAGCGGATGCTTTGGGTGCCAAAGCTCATCCAAATCTGGCCCCCAAACTGGCATCGGTAACGGGATACTATCCCGAGATTAATGTCGAACAGTTGTTACAATATCCTCCCGGTACTTTCGGGCGCGAATATGCCGATCATCTCACAAAAAATCAACTCAAACCCTTTAATGTCAGCCGCGAATTCGATGCGATCGCCCAACGCAATGTCTTCGCCCTCCGCTATGCGGTAACTCACGATATTTTCCACTGTTTACTCGGCTTTGATACCAGCTATGCCGGAGAAATTGGCGTTTTAGCCTTTGCAGCAGCGCAAAATTACAGTCCCGCCCTAAAAGTGAGTCTCACGTTTGCTAAAATCCTCTATCCGCTTTTGGCCCCTCGACAGCGCGGGGCTATCCGGGCTAATCTAGCGAAAGGACAAGCACTGGGAAAACAGGCTGATTTTTTACTCGGTTATCGGTTTGAAGACCATTGGCAGGAACCCGTCGCCCAGGTGCGTCTAAACTTAGGATTACCGGCAACAGTTGATGAAATTCCGGGAATAATTGCGGACCCCGCCCTACCTTCAAGGTAGCTTTCTGACAAAAGTTTGAATTTAAAATAGGAATGGATAAACCATGAGTTCACTGTCCAGTCATCCCGCTGCTTCTGAGGTTCATTTACCCAAGGGACCGGCCCGTTCTACTCTCTGGGATAGCCTGTCTATGATTCTGAACCCGATGGATTTTTTAGACCAGATGCGATCGCAATATGGAGAGCTTTTTCTGGTTCCTGGCTTTGGGCGATTTCCTGAAGTGATCATGGTTAATGACCCGAAAGCTATTCAACAAATTTTTACCGCAGATGAAAACACTTTTGATTCCGGGGTGGGTCTTGACCTCGTTCTTCCTTTAGTCGGAGATAATTCACTAATTCTCCTGGATGGCAATCGCCATAAGCAACAACGCAAACTGTTAATGCCCCCTTTTCATGGGGAACGAATGCGAAACTATGGGGAGTTAATTTGTAACATTGCCGATCAGGCGATCGCCCGCCAATCCATCGGCAAAACTTTTTTAGCAAGGGAAACCATGCAAGAAGTTTCGCTGGAAACAATTTTGCGAGCAGTCTTTGGCTTGAAAGAAGGCGATCGCTATCAACAAATCCTCCAACTTTTGACCGAAATGTTGGATTCTTTTAACTCTCCCTTTAAATCGGTCTTTCTTTTCTTCAAAACCCTCCAAAAAGATTTGGGACCCTGGAGCCCCTGGGGCAACTTCCTCCGCAAGCGAGAATTACTCGATCGCCTACTCTATCAAGAAATCCAAGAACGGCGCGCCCAAGGTAATTTTTCAGGAGAAGATATCCTCAGTTTACTCCTAAATGCCCAGGATGAAGAGGGCCAGCCGATGAGCGATGTAGAATTGCGCGATGAATTAATGACCCTGCTATTTGCCGGTCATGAAACCACAGCAACAGCATTGGCTTGGGCGCTTTACTGGCTGCATTACCGACCCGATGTTCGTGAAAAATTGCTACAAGAATTACAATCAATTGATATCAAAACAAGCGACCCCACAGCGATTACTCGCCTCCCTTACTTAAATGCGGTTTGTTCAGAAACTCTGCGAATTTATCCCGTTCTTTTCTTTGCATTTCCTCGGGTTCCAAAACAACCGATGCCCTTAGTAGACTACCAGATTCCCGAGGGAATGATGCTCACCATTTGTATTTACTTATTGCATCACAATCCGGAAATTTATCCTGACCCCAAAACCTTTAAGCCTGAGCGGTTTTTAGACCGGCAATATTCCCCCTATGAATATATACCCTTTGGAGGAGGAAACCGCCGCTGTTTAGGAGCAGCTTTTGCCTTATTTGAAATGAAATTAGTTCTGGCAACGGTTATGTCCCACTATTCCCTTGAACTCATCAACCCGCGCCCAATTTTCCCGGCTCGACGCGGGGTGACTTTTGCTCCAGCCGGAGATATAGCATTGCGCGTTACGCAGCGCAAATAATCGGCTTTTCATCAAAAATTGCGATCGCCTCTTTCCGGTAAACTGAACTGCCAAACTCAGGCGATCGCCTCATTTCAGGCGTAATAACCCCACCCGGTGGAGAAGGACAATCTCCCCAGGAACACCCTGTATAAACCCTGAGATTGCCCATCCAGCAATCATCATGAATCCCAAAATTCTTGACCGGAGTGAGAGCATCTTGCCCCCACCTTGCTATCAGCCAGCACGCTGCTGCCAGTCCTTAATGCCCTTAAATAACTGCTGTAAGACGCCCTCTATTATACTAAATAACCCCATCCTGAAATAAAAACAGCAACACTCCGAGAACACCAATACAGTATTAGCCCAATATCTGCCCAGAACGCCCAAAATTTGGGCGAGTACCCCCATTTTTGGTCGTTGGCATCTCATCGGATACCGACGCCCTAGAGAGCAGACAGTGGCGATCGCAGCATTAAAGGTTAACGTTATCACTTTCTAATTCTTAAATCTTTATGGAATTTTTATCACGAATTGCGAAAAAATGTAACAGTTAATCCTTTTTTTAAGGAAATTTGATTACAATAAAGTCAAATCGGCGAATCCCCATTCAACTGTCACTTTATCCCGATCCTAAAGGGATATTTCTGTAGGAATGGGGGGCTAGGATTTAGAGGTTTTAGGCGTTCCTGCCTATCCACCTTTCCTTGAAACAGGATTGTCCAGGATGGGTGAAGAATTACTCATTCATTCACAACCCATCCCTCAATCATAAGTCGTTAGTTTGATTCGTAGAGGTTGTTTTATGTCATCGGATAACCAAACCGTGCCCCATCTGCATACTCAAAAGGAAGTAGAAGAGGCCGTCAAAGAGTATAAAAGTAGTGACCTCAGCGGCACTGAGTTGATTTCTTTATGGCAAGCAATTCACGATGCCTCGTTGGACCTCGCCGGAACCAAAGCTGTTGAAACCGAGGATGAAGTTCCCGGTGAGGATAGTTACTAAGGCAAATCTAGCAGATTAGAGGCAACTGCCCTCAATTTATCCCGGTGGGGATGCCGCCGATGCTGAACCTGCGATCGCAGTTCCCTTCGGCGGCAAAAGGGTTTTCAGACTTACGGTAAATCCGTATTTCCCATCAGGTAGCGATCGCACTCCCGTGCCACCCCGCGACCTTCATTAATCGCCCAAACCACCAGACTCTGACCCCGACGGCAATCTCCTGCCGCAAACACCCCGGGAAGACTGGTTGTATAGTGCTCATGTTCCGCTTTGACATTGCTGCGGCCATCCCGTTCTAATCCCAAGGAATCCAACAGGGGCTGTTCTGGACCCAAGAATCCCATCGCCAACAGCACCAACTGAGTCGGAACCACCTTCTCCGTCCCCGGAACCGGCTTCGGAGTAAAGCGGCCTTGTTCATCCTTGAGCCATTCTACCACCACTGTATGCACAGCTTTCACCCGGCCTTTATCATCCCCCTCAAACTTCGTCGCCGTGGTGGTATAAACCCGAGGGTCAGCCCCAAATTTCGCCGCTGCCTCTTCCTGACCATAATCTAACTTATACACCTTCGGCCATTCCGGCCAAGGATTGTTAGAGGCCCGAGTTTCGGGAGGTTTCGGCAAAATTTCCAACTGCACCACACTGTTGCATCCATGACGCACAGAGGTTCCCACACAGTCAGTCCCCGTGTCACCCCCCCCGATAATCACCACATCTTTGCCTTCAGCAGAAATAAAGCTACCGTTTTTGTGTCGGTCTAAAACCGCTTTGGTATTCCCTGTGAGGAAGTCCATCGCGAAGTAAATCCCCTGGAGATCCCGCCCTTCAATGGGTAAATCCCGGGGTTTGGTTGCGCCAGTACAGAGAATCACCGCATCATACTCTTCCATCAGTTGTTGCGCCGTGATATCTTTGCCGACTTCTGTATTACAGACAAATTTCACCCCTTCATCTTCCAGGAGTTTAATCCGGCGTAATACCACTTGTTCCTTATCCAACTTCATGTTAGGAATGCCATACATCAGCAATCCACCAGGGCGATCGGCCCTTTCATACACGGTCACTTCATGTCCAACCCGGTTCAACTGCGCTGCTGCCGCCAATCCAGCAGGACCGGAACCGATCACCGCCACTTTTTTCCCCGTGCGTTTTTCCGGAGGTTCCGGGGTAATCCATCCCTCATCCCATCCCTTGTCCGCGATGGTATTTTCAATATTTTTAATCGTCACCGGAGGGTTCGTAATTCCTAGGACGCAGGACCCTTCACAAGGCGCGGGACAGACGCGACCCGTAAATTCCGGGAAATTGTTCGTTTTGTGGAGGCGATCGAGTGCTTCATGCCACAGACCCCGATACACCAAGTCATTCCACTCCGGGATCAGGTTATTCACCGGACAACCGCTTGCCATCCCACTAATCAAAGTGCCGGTATGACAGAAAGGAGTGCCACAATCCATACAACGCGCCGCCTGGGTGCGTAGCTTGTCCTCCTCCATGTGCAGGTGGAACTCATCCCAATTGGCGATGCGATCGAGGGGGTTCAGTTCAGACGGTAATTCGCGCAGGAATTCAATAAAGCCAGTGGGTTTTCCCATCGTTAGTGTCCTCTGTTCAAAATACGGGGGTTGCGGTTAAAAGGCGGGATAAGTAGACAGTCAAAACTGTACAGGCGATCGCTGACAAGCCGTTTGATTCTACAGGTTTGCCGTATTTTATCATTGCCTTCATTGAAAGTGAATATCGAATTGTTAAGCAAGGCCCTAAAGATGACCCATTTAAAAATCCAGCCAATCCTCATCCCAAGCGGGTTCTCTCCCCCTACCCCCCACAAATCTCCGAGGATTCCAAATGTTATCATTTTCCAACATTTTGCCGGTTCCGAGGGCATCCTTGAACTGAGTAGAGGCACAGTTGTAGGCAGGGTCAGTTCACCTATGGATTGCCTTTATCCCCAACTTCTGAGCTTTTATGCAGGGGTGCGATCGGCATTGAACTGGATAAATCCACCAAACCCACAGGGAACGCAAATCACTTTACTTTTTAGAGTAACTCAGCATAAATATCATCCGCCGTATCGTCCCAGACTTCCTGCAAAGAAAGGAGAGAAGCTAGGACCAGAAACCGGGTTTCTTAACTTAATCTGTTGCTAATCACCCACATTTTGTTTAAGAAACCCGGTTTCTAACCTTTACTCTACCGACGCCCTAACTTCCCTCAGTCCTCCCCCTCACCCAAGCGCGAAACGCCTTGATTGCTTTATTTCTCCCTTCAACTTTACTTTGCTCTAAATACTGAGGAATCACCTCACCCAAAGGCAACCCAGGAAAATGAGGACTTTCACTCACCTGAACATATTTTCCCCCTTGCAACACATTAATTTCCAACCTCGTCCCGTCAAACCGCCACAGTTCCCCCACCCCTAATGCCTCATAATTATTAAACCGAGTTCGAGCAGTGATATCAATTTCAATCGCCAAATCTGGCGGCGGGTCTACCGTTAAATCAATCCGCTTTTTCCCGCGAATAGCTGCCTCATTTTCAATATAGAAACAGCTATCCGCTTCTAAACCCTGTTGCATTTTTTCACTTTTAAACGTAGTAGAAGCCAGATTTCTAAACTCGATGTCGAGTTCTTCCAGCAAAACTTCCACCAAGTTACTAATAATAATTTTATCATCTTCATGTTCCGGTAAGGGTACCATAACTTCTAAGACCCCCTGACTATAATTAATCCGCACACCCGGTTTTTCAGCATACTCCTCTAACAGTTGTTCATACATCGGCCAACTAACATCAGTTATCAAGAATTGTGTAGCCGGTTGGAGAATAATTTGTTTAATTTGAACTTCCATAGTTTCCTCCAATATAATGGGGCATTTTAACTTAAGGTTTAGTCTTCAATCGTTTGCAGAAAATCTTCTGGTGTCAGTATCTTTACATCCTGAAAAGGGTTCATTACCAATAAATCGCGATCGCCACTAATGATATATTCGGCTTCTCCACTCAAGGCCAGTTCTAAAATATGGTTATCTTTTGGATCGCGGCATACTTCAACAGTTTGAATATTTTCAACTAACCTCGAACATTCAACCAGCTTATCTAAAAACGCTTCTCGTTCTTCTGAGGTAAGGTATCGATTAAATTTTTTCCGCCCCAAAACTTGAGTCAACTCTTCTAATAACTCTACAGACAATAGAATGTCTCCATGCTGTAAAGCATATCTCAAAGATTGAGAGGGTTTTCCTCTTTCAAACAACAAAGCGCTGACAATTACATTAGTGTCAAAGACATAGCGAAGGTTACTCATCATTTAAAATCGAGTCCAATATTTCCGGGGTCAACCCTCTTTCTTGGGCTTTGCTACTAATATCGTTCATCAGTTCTTCTAAACTTTGTTTTGAGCGAGTGGCTTCAGTCAACTTTAAACTCAACAACACCTCTAACTTCCGTTGCTGTTCTTCCGAGGCATTTTCAAAAATTCGTGCAGCTTCGGCATTAACGCGAATAGTAATTGTTTTAGTTTCCATGTCCAAAATTTGTTTTTTTACTGATGTACTATCGTTGAAATCAAGATGCCGTAATTTATTGGAGAACTGAGGTAACCTTAGCGTCAGAGAGTGGATTCTATGGAATCAGACTAAACTCATAAACAGGAGTTTCTATAACTCGCTTAGGTTTTTCTTGTCCCCCAATCATTTGCTGAATTCGCTCTACTGTCTCGGGAGAAAAAAACGAGTCCCCCGTTTCTTCACAAACTCGGGCGGGGACATTTTCAATCATAAAAAATTTGCCATTCAATTCTAAGGTGTAAGTTACCTTTTTTGCTATCAATGTTTCTTGAAAAAAATCATCAATCATAATTAGAGATTCCTGGTTCAAAAATCAATCCAACGATTCGCATCAGTGAAAAAATCTCTGTCTCTCCGTGAAAATCTGTGTAATCCGTGGTTCATCCCTCCCCAAATCAAAAGAGGGCAGGCAACAGCCCACCCTCCTAACTATAACCTAGCTACCCCCAATCCGGGCAACATCTCGGGCATTCTGTTCAAACGCTGCATCCAAGGCATCATCGCCGCTTAAACCGGACGCTAATGCACTTTCCAACGCTTGCAATACCCGCTTGTAATCCCGTGGCATTACCTTCACAAACTTAGGAACCATTTCCTCCCAGTTTGCTAACACTGCTGCCGCTTTGGGACTGTTGGTATAATCCGCGTGTTTCTGGA
Source organism: Laspinema palackyanum D2c (assembly GCF_025370875.1). Taxonomy (NCBI): domain Bacteria; kingdom Bacillati; phylum Cyanobacteriota; class Cyanophyceae; order Oscillatoriales; family Laspinemataceae; genus Laspinema; species Laspinema palackyanum. The sequence continues at coordinate 8,459 of NZ_JAMXFD010000038.1, read as the reverse complement.
TCATCTCCCGGACGATCGCAATTTCACTCGGTTCTTCCAACTTCTCCATATCCGCCATCTGGGTATTACACCGGGTGGCGAAATCTCCCGATTCATCCAGGATGTAGGCGACGCCGCCACTCATCCCCGCAGCAAAGTTCCGTCCGGCAGGTCCAATCACGACGACTTTACCGCCGGTCATATACTCACATCCGTGGTCACCGACACCTTCGACAACGGCATGAACCCCAGAGTTGCGGACGGCGAACCGTTCCCCGGCAATCCCCGACAGATAGAGTTCGCCACTGGTTGCACCATAAAGGGCGACGTTGCCAGCGATGATGTTCTCATGGGGGACTAAGGTGGATTTCTTGGACGGATAAACGATAATTTTACCGCCACTGAGTCCTTTGCCGATGTAATCGTTGCCGTCCCCTTCCAGTTCTAGGGTGACGCCTTTGGGTACAAAGGCCCCGAAACTTTGTCCCGCACTTCCTTGGAAATGCAGGTGAATCGTGCCATCTGGCAATCCATCCCAATGTTTTTTGGTGATTTCGTTGCCGAGGATGGTGCCAACGACGCGGTTAATGTTGGTAATCGGGAGGGTTGCTTTGACTTTTTCGCCGTTGTCGATCGCCCCTTTGCACAGATCCAGCAACACTGTCATATCCAGGGATTTCTCTAATCCGTGGTCCTGGGGAATCTGGCAATAGCGACCCACTTCCGGACCGACTTGCGGTTGATACAGGATGTTGGAAAGGTCAATTCCTTTCGCTTTCCAGTGGTCCACTGCTTTCTTCGGTTCCAGCAAGTCGGTCCGTCCCACCATTTCATTCAGGGTCCGGAACCCAAGCTGGGCCATGATTTCTCGCAGTTCTTGGGCGATAAATCTCATGAAGTTGGCCGCATATTCGGGGTCTCCCATGAATTTGGCCCGCAGTTGCGGATCTTGGGTGGCAATTCCCACGGGACAGGTGTTTTTATGGCAGACGCGCATCATAATACAGCCCAAGGTGACCAAAGGTGCGGTGGAAAATCCGTATTCTTCGGCACCGAGTAAGGCAGCGATCGCCACGTCCCGTCCTGTCTTCATCTGTCCATCGGTTTCTACCACAATCCGACTCCGCAGATTGTTTAAAACCAGGGTTTGATGGGTTTCCGCCAATCCTAACTCCCAGGGTAAACCGGCGTGTTTAATCGAGGTTTGGGGGGAAGCACCCGTACCGCCATCAAATCCCGAGACGAGGACTACATCCGCGTGTGCTTTGGCAACCCCAGCAGCAATGGTTCCCACACCGACTTCTGAGACTAACTTCACGTTAACTCGGGCGTTGCGGTTGGCATTTTTCAGGTCATGAATCAACTCCGCTAAGTCTTCGATGGAGTAGATATCATGGTGAGGCGGGGGCGAAATCAACCCGACGCCTGGAGTCGAGTGGCGCACTTTGGCAATCCAGGGATAAACTTTCAATCCCGGTAATTGTCCGCCTTCTCCGGGTTTAGCACCTTGTGCCATTTTGATTTGAAGTTCCTTCGCCTGAGAGAGATACAAGCTGGTGACGCCGAACCGTCCGGATGCCACCTGCTTGATGGCACTATTTTTGGAGTCTCCCCGTTCGTTGGTCCAAGTATAACGGTCGGGGTCTTCGCCACCTTCCCCGGTGTTGGACTTGCCACCCACTCGGTTCATGGCGATCGCCAGTGCTTCGTGCGCTTCTTTAGAAATCGAACCATAGCTCATCGCGCCGGTTTTAAACCGTTTCATGATGTTCTCAATCGGTTCTACTTCTTCTAAAGGAATCGGTTCCTGTGCCTTAAACTCCAACAATCCGCGCAAGGTGAAGAACTTCTGGTTTTGTTCATTCACTTTGGCGGCATATTTCTTGTAGAGTTCGTAATTGCCCTCACGCACTGCTTGTTGCAAGGCGTGAATGATTTCCGGACTCAATAAGTGAGCTTCGCCGCCTTTGCGCCATTGGTATTCACCGCCCACATCCAGGGTGTGACCATTGGCATCGCGATCGGGGAAAGCGTGAGAATGACGCATGATGGTTTCATTGGCGATCGCCTCTAAATCCACCCCTTCAATCCGGGAAGCAGTCCAGGTAAAGTACCGACTAATCACCGACTGATTCAACCCGATCGCCTCGAAAATCTGTGCGCCGCGATAGCTTTGAATCGTCGAAATCCCAATCTTCGAGGCAATTTTCACCACCCCTTTGGTCACCGCTTTGATGTAATTCTTGACAGCGGTTTTATACTCCACATTCACGAGTAATTTCTCGCGAATCATGTCATCAATGGTTTCAAAGGCGAGATAGGGATTAATCGCCCCACAACCATATCCAATCAAGGCGGCAAAATGATGTACTTCCCGAGGTTCGCCGGATTCCAGCACTAATCCCACCCGGGTGCGAGTGCCCTCGCGAATCAGATGGTGATGCAGTCCAGAAACCGCCAACAATGCGGGAATCGCTGCCTTTTCCCGGTTCGTCCCGCGATCGCTGAGGATGAGGATATTCGTACCCGAGGCGATCGCCTGACTTGCCTGCGCAAAAACCGCTTCCAGGGCCTCTTCCAATCCCTTCACTCCCGCAGTCGGGTCAAATAACATCGGGATGGTTGTGGATTTAAACTCCCCTTCATTCACTGCTTTGAGTTTTGCCAACTCTTCATCGGTGAGAACCGGAGTTTTCAACTCAATTAAATTGCAGCTTTTCGCCGTAGGTTTGAGTAAATTGCGTTCCGATCCAATCGTCGTTTCTGCCGAAGTGACAATTTCCTCCCGAATTGAGTCAATCGGGGGATTTGTAACTTGGGCAAACAATTGTTGGAAATAGTCATACAGCAATTTCGGGCGATCGCTTAACACCGCCAACGGCGTATCCGTTCCCATCGACCCGATCGCTTCTACCCCATTGGTCGCCATTGGCGTCATCAACAGGCGCAATTCCTCAAAGGTGTACCCGAACGCCATTTGTCGCTGAATCAACGGCACCGGGTCTATTTCCCGCAATTCGGGCGCATCTTTCAGTTGAGAAAGGGCGACTAAATTCTCATCAATCCACTGCTGATAGGGATGTTCGCTGACAATTTGGGTTTTGATTTCTTCATCGGAAATAATCCGACCCTGTTTCATATCCACCAGGAACATCCGACCCGGTTGCAGGCGACCTTTATAGGCAACTCGTTCCGGTTCAATCGGTAAAACCCCCGCTTCCGAGGCCATAATCACTAAATCATCCTTAGTGACGTAATAGCGAGAGGGACGTAAACCATTGCGATCGAGGACTGCCCCCATCATCGTGCCATCCGTAAAGGCGATCGAGGCCGGACCATCCCAGGGTTCCATTAAGCAAGAATGGTACTTGTAGAACGCCTTTTTCTCGGGACTCATGGACTCATGGGCCGTCCAGGGTTCTGGAATCATCATCATGACCGCATGAGGCAAAGAACGCCCAGAGAGGAACAGCATTTCCAACGCATTATCGAAAATCGCCGAATCGCTGCCTTCTAAGTCAATCACCGGATACAGCTTTTTCAGGTCCTCGCCAAACAGTTCCGACTCAAACAGGGACTCCCGGGCGTGCATCCAATTGATATTGCCCCGTAAGGTATTGATTTCCCCATTATGAGCAATGTAGCGATAGGGGTGAGACCGTTCCCAACTGGGGAAAGTGTTGGTACTGAAGCGGGAATGCACCAGGGCCAGGGCACTTTCCATCGTCTCATCATGGAGTTCTGGGAAATAGTCCCCCACCTGGACCGGCATTAACATCCCTTTATAAACCAGGGTCCGGCAGGAGAGACTGCAAACATACCAGAACGAATCCAGTCCACTGGTGTGGATTTCCCGTTCCGCCCGTTTGCGGATGACATACAGCTTGCGATCGAACGCCAAATCATCGGTAATATTGGCACTGCGTTGGATAAATACCTGGCAGATAAAGGGTTCGCTGGATTTTGCCGTATTCCCCAAAGAGGAGTTATCCGTGGGCACATCCCGCCATCCCAGAACCTTTTGCCCTTCCTCGGCGACTATTTTTTCAAACAGACTCCTACTTTGCTTGCGAATCGCAGGGTCCTGAGAGCAATAGATATTGCCCACCCCATATTCCCCGGCATTGGGTAATTCGATGTTTTCTGCTGCGGCAACTTTTTTCAGAAACACATCCGGGACTTGGATTAAGATTCCAGCACCATCCCCGGTATTATTTTCGCAACCACAAGCACCCCGGTGGTCCAGATTGAGGAGAATAGTCAGGGCCTGTTCAACGATAGAGTGGGATTTTTGGCCTTTCTGATGAACAATAAAGCCAACACCGCAAGCATCGTGTTCAAACTGAGGGTCATAGAGTCCCTGTTTTTGTGGCAGTTTTTGATGGTTCATAAATCTCGTTAAGGATGGAAAATCAGGTCAGAAAGCGCGGTCAAGATGGAAGGACCCGCAGCTTTAGGATGGGCCTTGGGATGTTGAGTCAAAGAAACCCTACCGGAGTAGGGGGAAGCGTTGCGATTCACCGTTCAGGGGTCTTGAAGTATGTTGGCAATACGGGACCAGACGGGAGGCAACGAGAGCAGGGGACAGTTAATGGTTCTGTAGTTTGGGTTTAGGGATTCTAGCCTAGGTCGGATGATTTTTAGTCAAAAAGACGCTAGGGTATCGGTTCTTAAGGAAAATTCTAACGGATCTACTCTGAAGCGCCGGATCAGTTTTCTATGGTTTTTTGACATTTCCCACGAGGGAATCAGGGTTTGAGAAGGAATTCGCGTTTCTTTGACAAAATTTAACAAGTAGACTGCGGGCAAAATTCTAAAAAGCCCCCCTTATTAAGGGATCTATCCGGTATTTTGCAAGAGGTCTAGTTGCCAAGGGGCGATCGCTTGTGAAATGAGGCTGTAAATCCGGGAAGGTTTCAAACGGGCGAGGGTTTGAACCCACTGAGCCCCCTGTTCTGTTAAACTTAACGATAGGAAAGTCCTTTTTTAACGAGAATGCATCAGGGGCTTTAGAACCCAGGGACCCCACCGGATTTTTATCTGATTTGCGCGAACCCTAAGCTGTAGAAAACCCGGGGACAAAATTTGAGACTGAAATCCTTACTCGATAAGGCATTGAGTCTTTCTTCCCTTCTACCCGGTTCGCGCAACTTCTGAAAGCTATACAGGGAAACGATTTGAGGGAAAAATGAAGTTGACCTATTTACAAATCACAGGCTGTAATGGTATTTTAAATCTAAGTTCGCGCAAATGCACCTTGAAAACTTCATATAGCAACGGTTTCAAATACCGGCGGTCTCAATAACCCCTAATCCCTTTCAGGGATTGAAACTCAGCGAATCCGAGCTTGCAGATTTAGCGCCGCAGGTCTCAATAACCCCTAATCCCTTTCAGGGATTGAAACGGGGTACTTCGGGGGCGGGGTGGCTGTGGGGCGGGTCTCAATAACCCCTAATCCCTTTCAGGGATTGAAACAGGGTGAATTTAGCGCGATCGCTTGAATCCCAAAAGTCTCAATAACCCCTAATCCCTTTCAGGGATTGAAACAACTCCCTCCCGTACCCGGTCCAACCGTTGCCGCGTCTCAATAACCCCTAATCCCTTTCAGGGATTGAAACACTTAACTGGAAGTAACCAATCAGATGCAATTAGTCTCAATAACCCCTAATCCCTTTCAGGGATTGAAACATGATAATTATTTCTAATGGGAGGTCCCGCTGAGGTCTCAATAACCCCTAATCCCTTTCAGGGATTGAAACTTCTACTCCAAAATTAAACAACTCTTCCTCTACTAATTCAGGTCTCAATAACCCCTAATCCCTTTCAGGGATTGAAACTCACCCAAAGCCTTAAGCAAGTCTGGCAATTTATCAGGTCTCAATAACCCCTAATCCCTTTCAGGGATTGAAACCGCTCGTCAATGTTGGCAAGGCGTAGCCAGTTGGTCTCAATAACCCCTAATCCCTTTCAGGGATTGAAACCTTCTGAGTTGGCAGAGCTTCGGCTCAACGATTGTCTCAATAACCCCTAATCCCTTTCAGGGATTGAAACTTAAAAAACTTCCCCTCTGCCAATCTCAGGCCGAGTCTCAATAACCCCTAATCCCTTTCAGGGATTGAAACAAGGAGTAGTGCTAAAAATCGTTTAGTTGATGTTAGTCTCAATAACCCCTAATCCCTTTCAGGGATTGAAACAGTAATAACGATGTTCTTTTGGATTTTTTACAAGAGTCTCAATAACCCCTAATCCCTTTCAGGGATTGAAACTTTGAAGGCGTTCCCTTTCGCGTTCCAGGGACTTGTCTCAATAACCCCTAATCCCTTTCAGGGATTGAAACGGGGACAATGTGCTGAGGTGAGTCTTATCAATCTTGTCTCAATAACCCCTAATCCCTTTCAGGGATTGAAACTGACCCGTTCCTCACCTATACCGGCTATGGTTTTGAGCGAGTCTCAATAACCCCTAATCCCTTTCAGGGATTGAAACTGAAGAATCCCAGAACACCTAGGAGTGAGAAACCTCGTCTCAATAACCCCTAATCCCTTTCAGGGATTGAAACGCTATAATGGTAGAACTAATGACAGCAATGCGAGAGTCTCAATAACCCCTAATCCCTTTCAGGGATTGAAACAGATAGGTAATGCAATTCTGGGCGGTCTTAAGTCTCAATAACCCCTAATCCCTTTCAGGGATTGAAACCTAAACAGATGGATGAGCGAGAACTGACCGATTAGTCTCAATAACCCCTAATCCCTTTCAGGGATTGAAACATTATCTTGTTAGCTTCCGATTTTAGGTAATGATTGGTCTCAATAACCCCTAATCCCTTTCAGGGATTGAAACTTGTCGCTACGCCGTCGATTTTGCCCTGACTTTCCAGGTCTCAATAACCCCTAATCCCTTTCAGGGATTGAAACAGGTAAAATTGCTGGATTTTCCAGCAGGTTAATCGGTCTCAATAACCCCTAATCCCTTTCAGGGATTGAAACCGCATAGACCCCAACGGAAATATGCTGCTGATGCGTGTCTCAATAACCCCTAATCCCTTTCAGGGATTGAAACCAGGAATTCTTCTCCCTTGACTGGGATGACCGAGGTCTCAATAACCCCTAATCCCTTTCAGGGATTGAAACTCAACGGATCTGGAGCGATCGCCTCGGTTGCCACGGGTCTCAATAACCCCTAATCCCTTTCAGGGATTGAAACCAATACCTTGTGATTAACAATTACAGCCTTTTCGGGTCTCAATAACCCCTAATCCCTTTCAGGGATTGAAACACCGTAGTTATGAAAAAATCAGCCATCTACTAGAGTCTCAATAACCCCTAATCCCTTTCAGGGATTGAAACCGGTGTACGGTGATATCTTAGCCGACTTTTCCCCGTCTCAATAACCCCTAATCCCTTTCAGGGATTGAAACTCGGCATGGTTAAGTCGGTCTAAGGCATCGTTAGGTCTCAATAACCCCTAATCCCTTTCAGGGATTGAAACTCAACTCATCAAACCCTACTCCTCAAGAGATTGAAGAGTCTCAATGACCCCTAATCCCTTTCAGGGATTGAAACCAAGTGGACGTGACCTTTGTTGGCGGGCATCGGGGCGATCGGGTCTCAATGACCCCTAATCCCTTTCAGGGATTGAAACCCGGAAGAGGCAGAGGGCTTCAGAATACACGAGAGTCTCAATGACCCCTAATCCCTTTCAGGGATTGAAACTAGGGATAATGCTACTCACTGGCAGAAGAAATTACGAGTCTCAATGACCCCTAATCCCTTTCAGGGATTGAAACCAATATTGACGGAAGTGCCTGCTAACTGAATGCGTCTCAATGACCCCTAATCCCTTTCAGGGATTGAAACGCAACTCATGAATAGATTGCCCTAACATCGAACCTTCGCGAATCATTCCGAACCTAACCCACTTACCCCAGGCATCCAAGGAATATCGGTTACTCCGGGTTCATAGCCGAGTTGTTTAATCAGGGTGGTCACCTGTCCTCGATGATGAGTTTGATGGTTGAACAGATGAGTCACTAAAATCCAGGCAGGCATCACGCGCCGTTTCTGGTCCGACTGACTGACATATTCAAAGGGTTGACTTAACCAGTCTGGGTCCAAACTCTGGGTCCAGTCTAAAATTTGCTGGTCTGTCTGTTCCCGTTCGGCTCTCAATTCGGCAAAATCTGCATACAATTCTTGTGAGAGGGATGTCCCAGAAAAGGGCTGATGGGTAAATCGTCCCATCCAGACTTTATCCCCATAGAGCAGGTGGTTCAAGGTTCCGTGAATGGATTTGAAAAATGCTCCTCTATCTTGTTTGCGTTGTTCGTCGGGTATAGACTCGCAAACTTGATAAATATTCTGGTTCATCCAGCAATTATATTCTGCCATCAGTTGATAGGAGGGCTCTTCAGGACTTGTGGTGATAAATTTATCTAATGAATGAGGAGTCCGACGTACCAGATTAGAAGCTGAAGCCCA
>NZ_JAMXFD010000037.1:19433-52356 GCF_025370875.1 Laspinema palackyanum D2c | reverse complement strand
CAGATTTAACCACTCAAGAACATTGAAGATTTTGGAAATTCATTAGATAAATTTATCACCACAAGTCCTAAAGAGCCGATAGGAGTTCCTGGGGTCCATGATGATTGGTGCTGAATACGGCATCTTAATTATCCGATGAAGTTGGGCCAAACTGCTGGTTTAAGGAGGCGATCGCTTCTCAACCCCGACTCTGCTATCGCACACCTAAATGAATTTGACCTCAAGAAAGCGAGCAAGATACTCTATTAATTATTAACGAGTGCGATCGCAACCCCCTGTGCTGACGCACTGGCAACGCCAACCCACTCCTTAAATGTACGATAATAACTGTGGGAAATGCTCTATCTTAAATCAGTTGTAACAAACTAAATGCTTAGAAAAAGCTCCGTTAGTTTGGTTAGCCCCCCCACCAAGCGGCTTGTCTGAAATTGGGGCATTTTTTGGGGTTGACAGAGGATAGGGTCAGTCTAGGGTCCCGGGAGAAATACCTAATCGGGTCACTCGGCCCTTACTCAGGGGTGGACTACAATCATAGAGGGTTGGAGTGCCTCTAATACTCCATACGGTATTTAAAGGTCTATAAAAACGGATTGTAGGGGCTTCGATGTGCAGGCCCCTACACATACCGCTTGATGCCGGTTGTTTTTGTAGACTTATCAGTACCGTATGGAGTATTAGACAGGCATATTCCCAGCCTGCTTTAGGGGTTAGTCGAACAGGGATACAAAGGCAACACTGAGGGGCTTCTGGGAAGAAGTGGCATTCTCAACAAGAGCGGTGACTCTTGGACCCCTTTTGAGGTGTTTTATAATTGACCATTAGAGATTGTTGTATTGTTAACTTGGAAATTAAAGTAGGGCATTAAAAATTAATTTTAACCAAAGTTATCAAAAATGGGTTGATAATTGCGCTGGATTTCATAATATTTTTTAAGCCAAAAAATTCAATCTCAGGGACAATTATGGAGATGATTCAGGGTCAATATGAGCCGGTTTTAGTCGCCCTTTCTTTTATCATTGGGGTGGTTGCTTCTTACACGGCGTTGGATTTAGCCGGACGGGTTAATCCGAACTCTTCGAGGCGATCGCGCTTAGTCTGGAGTGTGGGGGGTGCGGTGGCGATGGGAACGGGCATCTGGTCGATGCATTTTATCGCGATGTTGGCGTTACAGTTACCCGTCCCCACAGCCTACAATATCCCCCTGACCCTGTTATCTTGGGTGGATGCCATTGTCGCTTCGGCTTTGGCGATGTGGCTGTACAATCGGCAGCAGTTGAGGGTCCGCCTCCTGGTGGGAGGGGGGATTGTCATGGGATTGGGCATTGCTTCGATGCATTATCTAGGAATGGCAGCAGTCCAGGTCCCGGCAACCCTGCATTACAATCCTTGGGGGGTAGCCCTGTCTGTGGCAGTCGCCATTTTTGCCTCAACTACGGCGTTAGGGTTGGCATTTCAGGTTCGCGACTCCCTCAGTCCTCATCGGGAATGGGTTAAACTGGGGAGTGCTGGAATTATGGGAGTGGCGATCGCCGGGATGCACTATACCGGAATGTGGGCCACCTGTTTTGCAGCAATTTCTAACCCAGAAGCGATTCTGATTGAAGGGGCGGACCAATCCTGGTTAGCGATGCAAATCGGCGTGGGAACGCTGATTCTGTTGATTGGCACCCTGGTTACTTCCTTCGCCGATCGCCGTTACCAATCCCGCCTATTACGAGAACAGGCCCTCCAAGAAAGTGAAACCCGGTTCCGAACTCTGGTGGAAAATATGTCCGTTGGGGTATTACTTCTCGATGAAAAGGGCACCATTGTATTAAGTAATCCCCTGGCGAGTGAACTGCTTGATGTTCCCGAATCCGAGTTACAAGGGAAAAGTGCCTTCGAGTTCAATTGGCAAATTCTCTCCCTGGATGGCACAATTTCGCTTCAAGAACAGCATCCCCTACATAAGGCGACTGCCCAGGGTCAACCTGTGCAAAATCAAGTCACGGGAATCTGTCGGTGGGGGAAAAAAGACACCGTATGGTTGCTGCTGAATATGGACCCCCAACTAAACGCATCGGGCCAAGTTGAACGAGTCGTTTGTACCTTTAGTAATATCAGCGATCGCAAGCAAAGTGAAGACGAAATTCGGTTGCTGTTAGATACCAATCAAGCCATCCGTCATGCACCGGATTTAGAAACAGCAATAGCCTCTGTCTTACGCTCAATTTGTATGACCATTAATTGGGATGTAGCAGAGGCGTGGCTTCCCGATGAAAATCAGCAAATCCTCACCTATCGTCCCGGTTGGTATTACCCCGCACCTGATGTAGAAGCGTTCCGCCTGCAACGGGAATCCCTGACTTATCCGTTGGGGGAAGGACTTCCCGGACGGGTTTGGGAGTCGCGGCAACCGGAATGGATTGAAAATTTGACCGAGGAAACTAAACCCTTCGACGATGCTTTAATGGCAGTAAGACAAGGATTAAAAGCCTGTTTTGCCGTACCCATTATCCGAGGGAATGGGATTCTAGCAGTTTTAACCTTCTTTAAACGCACAGAAAGTCCCCGAGATGAACGGGCGATCGCCTTGGTGGGGGCGGTTGCCACTCAGTTAGGGTCCTCCATTGGTCAAAAGATGGCAGAAGCGGCCCTGAGTGAGAGTGAACGGCGCTTACAACTCGCCTTGGAAGGCAGTGATTTAGGCATCTGGGATTGGCAAATTCCCACGGGAAAAACCTATTTTGACCCGCAATGGAAACGGATGCTGGGGTATGACGTGGAGGAAATTGGCAACTCCTATCAAATTTGGGAGGATTTGTTACATCCCGAGGACAAAAAAAAGACGCTAAGAGCATTACAGGACCATTTAGCGGGTATTCTCCCGGTCTATGAACGGGAATTACGAATGCGATCGCAGTCTGGGGAATGGAAATGGATTCTTTCTCGCGGTAAAGTAGTAGAACGAGACCCATCTGGCATTCCCTTACGCATGAGTGGCACCCACAAAGATATTACGCCTCGAAAAGCTGCGGAAGCGGCCTTAGATGAGAGTCAGCGGCGGTACCAAACCCTGGCTGAAGCCTCTCCGGTTTGTATTTTTCATACCGATGCTCAGGGCAATTGTCGTTATGTTAACCAACGTTGGAGTGAGTTGACGGGACTTTCTTTGGAACGGGCGATCGGCAAAAGTTGGATTGCTAATCTCCATCCCGATGATTTGAAGCGGGTGCAATCGGAGTGGTTTTTAGCCGCTGAAACGCGGGTGCCGTTTAAATCAGAATATCGCTTTGTCCGTCCTGATGGGATTGTGGTTTGGGCGATCGGGCAGGCGATCGCCGAAATCGGCGATGATGGCGTAGTCAAAGGCTATCTGGGCACTATTACCGATATTAGTGAACGCAAACGGGCGGAAATTGCCTTACAGCAGCAGCTTAAACGGGAACGTCTGGTGAGTTCGATTCAGGAACGGATTCGATCCTCTCTTGACTTAGAAGAAGTCCTAGACACTGCCGTCAACGAAGTTCGCGGATTTTTAAACACGGACCGCATTTTAATTTATCGTTTTAACCCGGACTGGGGTGGGGTGATTGCCGTTGAATCCGTGGGTTCTGACTGGATGTCCGTCAAAGGGATTGAAATCGAAGATCGCTGTTTCATTGAAACCCATATTCCCCTGTACGCGCAAGGTCGAATTCGCACCATTGATAATATTAACAAGGCGGGACTGTCGGAATGCCATGTAGAACTTCTCAGTCGGTTTGCAGTTCAAGCCAATCTTGTGGTTCCACTGCGACAAGGGGAACAATTATGGGGATTGCTGATTGCTCATCACTGTAGCGGCGAAAGACAATGGCATGAATCGGAAATTGAATCTCTCCGGCAGCTTTCGGTGCAATTGTCCATCGCCATTCAACAATGTACGCTGTTTGAGCAAGCTAAAACTGAACTGTTGGAACGCAAGAGGGCGGAAGATGCTCTGCGCGAAAGTGAGGAACGGTTTAAATTAGCCGTATCCGGGACAAATGATGGGATTTGGGATTGGGATTTAAAAAATGACCAAATTTATTACTCTCCAGTCTGGATGCAAATTTTAGGCTATGAGGAGGGAGAATTACCCTATCGGGTTAGCACTTGGTTTAACAAGGTCCACCCAGACGATTTGTCCGTGGCAATGCAAACCCTGCAAGACCATGTGCAAGGGCAAAATCCGCTATACTATTATCATACCCACCGCATGGAACGGAAAGATAAGAGTTGGATTTGGGTGGAAGTGAAGGGTAAATGTATCCGGAATGAAGCAGGGGAAGCTTACCGACTGACGGGGACTTTAACGGATATTACGGAACGCAAACAAGCGGAAGAAGCATTACAGGAAAGTGTCCAACGAGAACGTGCCCTGTCTCAAGTGATTCAACGGATGCGCGAAACCCTGGATTTGGAAACGATTTTTTCGGCAACCACCCGGGAATTGCGCCAGGTGCTCAAGTGCGATCGGGTCTTAGTTCACCATTTTCATGACGACTGGCGAGGTGAGGTGGTGGCCGAATCCACGGGTTCCGAATGGATTTCTTTAATGGATAACATCCAAAATTTACCCGAAACTGCGGTGAACCTAAACGGGGATGACTCGGAGTTGCTAGGGGACAAGGAGATTGGACTGGAAGATTGCTATATGCAATCCGCCCGAACTGAAACCTGGAATTTAGGCTTGACTTATTTAGCGGTTGAAGATGTTTACCATGAGGGTTTTGATGAGTCTTACTTGAATATCCTAGAGCAATTTCAAGCCAAAGCCTATATTATTGTGCCTATTTTTTCGGGGAATAAACTCTGGGGATTATTAGCCAGCTATCAAAATAGCGGTCCTCGCCATTGGAAAGAAGCAGAAATTAAAGTGGTGGTGCAAATTGGCAATCAGTTGGGAGTGGCCCTCCAGCAAGCGGAGTTACTGGACAAAACTCAGCGACAATCCCACGCCCTCCAAAAAGCCGCCCTCGCTGCGGATGCGGCTAACCGGGCCAAAAGTGAGTTTCTGGCGAATATGAGCCATGAACTGCGAACTCCCCTGAATGCAATTTTGGGGTTTACTCAAGTTTTGGCCCGGGATTCCTCGCTGAAGCCGGAAAATCACGAGCATTTAAAAATTATTAATCGGGCCGGAGGGCATCTTTTAGCTTTAATTAATGATGTGTTGGAAATGTCAAAAATTGAAGCGGGGAGAATGAGTTTTAATCCGGTAAATTTTGATTTACTGAATTTGCTGAAATCGTTAAATGAGATGTTTCAACTCAAGGCGGAGTCCAAGCAACTTCAGATTATTTTTGAGGGTTGCGAGACCCTTCCTCAGTTTGTGAAAACCGATGAGAGCAAGTTACGTCAGGTGCTGATTAATATTGTAGGGAATGCGATTAAGTTTACCGAAACGGGTCGCGTTATCCTCCGGATTGAGGTGAAAGATGCCTTGACGGGGGTGAATCCTGACCCGGGGGATTTTTCGGACTCCGGTAATCAGGGGAAGTTCTTATATTTGGAAATTGAGGATACGGGTCCAGGGATTGCTCCCGAGGAAATGGGGAAATTGTTTGAACCCTTTGGACAAACAGAAACAGGACGTAAATCTCAGCAAGGGACGGGCCTGGGTTTACCAATTAGCCGAAAGTTCGTACAATTAATGGGAGGCGATATTCAGGTCACCAGCACTGTGGGGCAAGGAACGGTGTTTGCCTTTGCCGTGGCGATCGCACCGAGTAGCGAGGGGGAGGTTCAAACTCGCCAAACCAAGCGCCGTGCAGTGGCGATCGCCCCCCAAGCTCAGGGGAAGGAATCTCGCATTTTAGTCGTGGATGATGCTTTTGAAAGTCGTCTATTGTTGAAGACAATCTTGCAATCCATCGGATTTCAAGTGCAAGAGGCGGAGAACGGCCAAGGGGCGATCGCGGTTTATGAAAGTTGGAAACCTCACTTAATTTTAATGGATATGCAAATGCCCGTCATGGATGGTTATGAAGCCACCCGACATATTAAAAATACCGTTCAGGGTCAAAAAACGACCATTGTCGCCTTAACGGCTAGTGCTTTTGAGGAAGAAAGAAAAATGATTTTAGATGCCGGTTGCGATGACTTTATTCGCAAGCCGTTTCAAGAAGACTTTTTGCTCGAAACCATCGGCAAATATCTGAATATTGACTATATTTTTGAAGACCTCTCCCCGGACCAGAAAGGCTCCCCCCCAAATAGTTCTAAACCCCTGTATTCCCTCTCCCCGGAGGCTTTGAAAATTATGCCCGAAAGTTGGATTCATCAGCTTTATGATGCGGCCATGCAATGCAGTGATGATTTGATTTTACGCTTACTCGAAGAGATTCCCCCGGATCTGGCCCCCTTATCCCAAGCCTTAGCCGAGTTAGCCCATAACTATCAGTTTGATCTGATTGAGGAATTAACTCAACAGGAGGGCCAATGAACGCCGAATCTGTTCAACTGCTCCAAAAAGATATTCTCATCGTGGATGATACCCAAGATAATCTCCGCTATCTGGCCACGATTTTAACCGAAGAAGGCTATAAAGTTCGCAAAGCCTTAAATGGTCAAATGGCCCTCAAAGCCTGTCGCGTGGTCGTCCCGGACCTGATTTTACTGGATATCATGATGCCGGATATGAGCGGGTATCAAGTTTGCGAAATTTTAAAAGGAAATGAAGCCACTTGTGAAGTTCCAGTGATTTTTTTGAGTGCCTTAGATGATGCCTTTGATAAAGTCAAAGCCTTTAATGTTGGGGGCATTGATTATATTAGTAAACCCTTTCAATTAGAAGAGGTTTTAGCGCGCATCCAAACCCAACTATTGCGCCGGGACGCCGAATTAAAAATTCAGCAACTCAATGCCGAACTGGAAACTCGGGTCCAAGAGCGCACCCTCCAGTTAGAACAGTCCAATCAAGAGCTAATTCAGGAAATCAAGGAACGCAAGCAACTCCAAGAACGGTTACTCCATTTAGCCCTTCATGACCCCTTGACAAATTTACCCAATCGTGCTTTATTTATGGAACGATTGGACCAGGCGATCGCCTTCCGCAAAGCCAACCCACAGTATCAGTTTGCCGTCCTGTTTTTAGACTGCGATCGCTTTAAAGTCGTCAACGATTCTCTCGGTCATATCGTCGGAGATGAACTCCTGATTGCCATTGGCAAACGCCTCCAATCCGCCCTCCGAGAAGAAGATACCTTAGCGCGGTTAGGGGGAGATGAATTTGCAATCCTCGTGGAAGAACTCCCCACCCGCGATCGCGCCCAAACCATCGCCGATCGCATCTTAAACTCTTTAACCGAACCCTTTCAACTCTCCCGGTATGAAGTCTTTATTAATGCCAGTATCGGCATTACCCTCGGCAGTTTCTACCACGAAAAACCCGAATATCTCCTCCGGGATGCGGACACCGCCATGTACCGCGCCAAAGCCCTAGGAAAAGGCCAATATTATCTCTTTGATCCGGGAATGCATGACGAAGCATTAAACCGTCTCCAACTTGAAAACGACTTGCGACGCGCCGTAGAACGACAGGAGTTTAAAGTTTATTATCAGCCGATTATTTCCCTAACTACGGGCCAAATTTATGGCTTTGAAGCCCTCGTGCGCTGGCAACATCCCACCCGGGGATTTATCTCTCCCATCGACTTTATCCCCATCGCCGAAGAAACGGGTTTAATCGCCCAAATTGACCTGTGGGTATTACAAGAAACTGTTGGACAACTCCAAGTATGGCAACATCAAAACCTGATTAATGACAAGGTGACTTGTAGTGTCAATTTATCAGCGCGGCATTTTCTGCAATTTTCGTTTATCCAGCATCTGCGGGAACTCCTGGAATCCACCCAAATCAATCCTCAAATGCTTAAACTGGAAATTACCGAAAGTGCGATCGCCAATAAAAACCAAGCCACCCTGGACATTCTCCACCAAATTCGCGACTGCCAGATTGAATTAAGCATTGATGACTTTGGCACCGGCTATTCTTCCTTAAGTTACCTCGAAGAATTTCCCGTCAATGTCCTCAAAATTGACCGTTCATTTATCCAGCGCATCGATGGTAAGGAACATCAGTGCGGATTGGTTCCTGGTATTATTGGAATCGCTCACACAATGGGCATGATTGCGATCGCCGAAGGGGTGGAAACTCCCATCCAGTTAGAAAAACTCCGAGGATTAGGCTGTGATTTCGCCCAGGGATACCTCTTTTCTAAACCCTTAGATCCAGAGGCGATCGCGCAATTGTTAGCCGGTTCTCCCCAGTGGTAACCCTCAGCTAGGACTTGGCACAGCACCAACCGGCGGGGGATCAATCCCCCGCCTAACAGATTAAGTCGGTTGAAACCGACTGAAAGTCTTATCCTGTGGGGTTTTTAGTCGGTTTTAACCGACTTTAGCTATGAGGCGGGGGATTGATCCCCCGCCGGTGTTGAGAATGGTGCAAGATTTCAGTTTTTAACCGACTTTAGCTATGAGGCTGCCCACGTTTAAACCCCCGCCGGTTGTTGCAACTTAATTTCCTGTAACTGCTCTAACAAGCGGCTCACTTGAGCATTGGGTTCTAAAAATGAAAACAGATGCTTAAACCGTAACTTGCCCTCAATATCCAGTAAATACTGTGCTGGTAACGGTGCACCCAAAGCTTGTCCCGTCCCATACGCCCGGAACACTAAACAACTCGGGTCGCACAACACCGGCATTTTTAAGCCCAAATCCCGGATGACAATTTGAGATTGACGTTCATCGGTACTGGTGATTAATAACACTTCCGCACCCGCTTCTACAAATTGCTCATAAGCCGTATTTATGGCTTTAATGTGAGGAAAACAGAGAGGGCAATATTGTTTTTCCGTAAAAATTCGAGTAAAATAGAGAATAACAGGTTGTTTTTCGCGGTATTCAGAAAGGCGAATCGAACCCTCCCCATTGACATGAGGAAGTTGAAAGTCAGGGGGGCAAACTGCTGGGTAGAGTTTATTGAGGGCAGGAACCGGCAGAAAATTATTGAAAAAGCGTTGATTGAGTAATCCTCTAAAATCCGTAGATGTCAACATGGTTTAAACCTCTTGAGCCGATTAATTAAAGAAAATCATTCATAAATTTTAAACCCAACTCAATCCTGGCTGAAGTAGCTGGGGGAAAGAGTTGGGTTTCAAAAGGTTGAAAGGGCAGGGGGATCAAGTTTCCCTTGCGATCGCCTCCGATGCCAATCCCGCCAATCGGAATTAGATGGCGGCAAAGAATTCTTTAGACTTCTTGGGATCCGGATTCATCGTCTTCGCACCGGGTTGCCAACCTGCCGGACAAACTTCATCGGGGTGAGTTTGAACGTGCTGGATAGCTTGCAGAATCCGCAGAGTTTCTTCGACATTACGGCCAAATGCCAGGTTATTGATAGTGGCGTGCTGGATCACACCGTCTTTGTCGATGATAAAGAGTCCACGCAGAGCGATTCCTGCTTCAGGATCGAGGACATTGTAAGCGGAACTAATTTCCTTCTTGATATCGGAAACCAGAGGATAGTTCAAGTCGCCGAGACCCCCAGATTTGCGATCGGTCTGGATCCAAGCCAGGTGAGAAAATTCACTGTCAACAGACACACCCAACACTTCGGTGTTCAGTTGGCTGAAGTTTCCATGACTGTCGCTAAAAGCGGTAATTTCCGTCGGACAGACAAAGGTAAAGTCCAGGGGATAGAAGAACAACACCACATATTTACCCCGGTAGTCGGAGAGTTTGATGGTTTTGAACTCTTGATCCACAACGGCAGTGGCGGTGAAGTCGGGGGCCTGTTGGCCGACGCGGATACATCCTTCGGTCATTGTTTGATTCTCCATGTTATGAGGGTTAACTGGCGCGAACAGGCTATGGCGTAGGCTTGAAAAGCACGCTCACGGCGATCAACGCACCCGATTCTTTACGAACCGTTACAAGAATATCATAATCATAACGATTTTGAGTAGGGTTGTCTGGGGAGATGGGGAGATGGGGGAGATGGGGAAGATGGGGGAGATGGGGGAGATGGGGGAGATGGGGGAGATGGGGGAGATGGGGGAGGATTGCTCATGTTTGTAGTAACGACTTGCTGTCGTTATCCGGGTTACGAAGGCGATCGCCTTCTTCACGCCTTACCCGGGGATTGCTCCTGTGGGGAGGATTGCTCATGTTCGTAGTAACGACTTGCTGTCGTTATCCGGGTTACGAAGGCGATCGCCTTCTTCACGCCTTACCCGGGGATTGCTCCTGTTAGGGAACTCCAAAAAATAAAACCCGCAAAACGTTCGTAGTAACCCCTTCAGGGGTTTCTTTAAAGATGACTCAGTAACGGAGTCACTACGAACGTTTGGAGAATTTATATTTTGCAATCCCCTTATGGCTGATGCCATAACAGGAGAGCAACGACTAAAGTCGTTACTACGAACAGGAAGAAATAGCTTGGGTTTACCCTGGGATTGCTCCTGTTATGGCTGATGCCATAACAGGAGAGCAACGACTAAAGTCGTTACTACGAACAGGATGAAACCACTTCAGTTTACCCGGGGATTGCTCCTGTTATGGCTGATGCCATAACAGGAGAGCAACGACTGAAGTCGTTACTACGAACAGGAGTAATCCTCCCCATCTCCCCCATCCTCCCATCATCTATAATGAAAAAGATGGGAACTGCCTGAAGCGGAGTTTCCTGTGGCGATCGGAACGGATGAAAATGCTGAGCGTCTGTAAGTAATAGAGATTACGAAAAAAGCTTTTTAAACCCGAAGGGGAAATAATCTATGCAACTACCCACTCGCCCCCTGATTGCTCCTTTGTTCGCGGTGCTTTTAGCCGCGATCGCCCCCCATCGACTTCATGCAGAAGTGGTCCAACTGCAACCCCAGTTCGGTAGCGATCCGATCCAACTCCAAGGGACATCCGGTGGATTGCAAAAAAGTGACTGTGGCAGCATTTCTGAGCAACCGAGTCAGACCCTGGAAGTCGGACAGCAGTTCCCCTATCTGCGATTAACAGTGGAGAGTGCTGGAGAACCCACTTTATTAATTGAAGGTCCCACTGGACGGTTCTGTGTACTTGCGGATAGTACCGTCGGAGAACAACCGGAAATGTCCGGTTTATGGACCGTTGGGACTTATCAAATCTATATTGGCGACCTTGCGGGAGAACAGCATAGCTACACTCTCTCGATTACCCAAAATCCTAACTAGGTAGATTCCCCCTGTTCCAGTTCCCAATTCAGTGCCGTTTTGACCCGTTGGTATTCCATAATCAGGTCAGAGAAAATATCGGTAACTTCTGGGGGGGGAGGGGTTTGGGTGTTGTGATGCGATCGCCCAATCGATTCAAGTTGCTGACTCAGATCGGCCAAACTCATTGCACCCACTGCCGCACTCGTTGATTTCAGCGAGTGCGCTGCTTCTTGCAGTTCAAAACTATCATCCTGGGCGATCGCCACCGTGAGCAGGTCAATCAGCTTGGGAGACTCCTGTAAATAAATCTCGATCACCTCTTCAAGAGCCTCAATATCGCGTAACGAGGCTAACATGGCCTGATTCAGAACCGGCTCTGCGATCGCCTTGGACGGCGAACCCGGAGGATTTTCGGGGTCAGACCCGGATAATTTCGACTTGGAAGCATCCGAATCCCCTGGGGATAAAGTCGGCATCATCAGCGCGGAAGGGTCGGAATCCAACGGACAGAGGGCCAGGGCTTCCACCAATTCCGGCATTCGGATCGGCTTACTGATATAGTCATCCATCCCCGCTTCCAGACAGAGTTCGCGATCGCCCTGCATCGCATTCGCCGTCATCGCAATAATTCGCGGTTTGTGCAGCAGTCGGCCATCTCGGGCATCTTGACAAATTTGCCGAGTTGCCGCCAACCCATCCATTTCCGGCATATGAACATCCATCAGGACCACATCATAATGTTGCCGGTCCAATGCTTGCAACACTTCAATCCCATTCCCCGCCACATCAGCGCGATACCCCAACCGATGCAAAATTTGCAGGGCCACCTTTTGATTGACTAAATGATCCTCCGCCAACAAAATGCGTAACGGTTTTTGTTGAGCCATCTGGGGGTCAATGGCGAGGGCGTTCATAAGAGTCGGACGAGAAAGAATCGGCACTCCCCCAAAAATTCCCGCCAACACATTGTACAGATAGGATTGTTTAATCGGTTTATTTAGAAACGCAGCAAAGGGGACCTTATGAGGCAAGTCTACTTCCTGTCTCCCTATAGAAGTCAGCATCACCAGGGGGAATTCACGATTTTTGACAATTCCTCGGATGTAGGACGCTAGGGTAATCCCATCCATTTGAGGCATTTGCATATCCAGAATGGCAATGTCAAAGGTTTCCGAATTTTGCAGCCAATCTAGGGCTTCCCGGGCCGAACTCGCTGCCTTGGGCTTCATGCCCCAAAACAAGGCTTGACGGGTTAAAATTTGGCGATTTGTGGCATTATCATCCACAATCAGCACCCGCTTACCCGCCAAAGACGGTTGAGTGCCATTTAGGTCCACCGGCAAAGGATTGACTGCGGGAGTTGCCATCACGGTGAAATAGAATGTCGAGCCAGTGGGTGGGGTATCGGGATGAGCGGATTTGGCATCGGTCAAGGTAAAGATACTTTGCTCGGGGTCGGGAAGAGGGGAGAAGTTGTCAGGAATGGCAGGGGCGATCGGCCATTGAAAGGCCGGGTCCGGGTCGCCACCGACTCCCTCGCCACTGACCACCCACATCCGACCCCCCATCAATTCGCTCAGACGCTTGCTGATGGCTAAACCCAACCCCGTGCCACCATACTCGCGAGTGGTTGAGGAATCCACCTGGGAAAACGACTTAAACAGCCGATTCATCCGTTCTGGGGGAATGCCAATGCCGGTATCGGACACGGTAAATTGGATTTGACAGGGGGGGGTCCTGGTGCTGAGATCCTGGATCAGATCCTGGGGGAGATGACCGTTCTCCGTCTCCTGATCCTTGAGGATTAAACGGTCAGTCCCAATTCCTACCGCCTGTTGCGGGTGAATAGTCGAAGCACTCACCGAGACGACCACTTCCCCTTTTTCCGTGAATTTCACCGCATTACTGAGCAAATTCACCAAGATTTGACGGACTCGGGTGACATCGCCGATAATCATTTCCGGAGTCGAGGGTTCGATGAGATAGGCCAACTCTACTCCTTTTTCGGCGGCTCTGGAGGCGAGTAAATCTAGGGAATCTTCAATGCAAGAGCGCAGGTTAAAGGGTTGCTGTTCTAGGTCGAGTTTCCCGGACTCAATTTTGGAGAAGTCGAGGATATCGTTAATAATGGTGAGCAGGGCATCCCCACTGGCGCGGACGGTTTCGACAAAATCGCGCTGTTCGGGGTTGAGGTTTGTATCCAGGAGTAATCCAGTCATGCCAATGACCGCATTCATGGGAGTGCGGATTTCGTGGCTCATGGTGGCGAGAAATTCGCTTTTAGCGCGAGTGGCAGCGAGGGCCTCGTCTCTAGCCCGGGCTAAATCCGCAGCGGCAGCCCGACGCTCGATTTCACTGCCAATCCATTGAGCCATGAGTTTGAGCAGTTCTTTATCCACGGCTTTAAACGGGCGTCCCAGGGGGGTGCTACTGGAAAAGCTGAGAGTGCCATAGATTTTGCCCCCGACAATCACCCTTGTCCCAATATAGGCTTCTTGGGGAAAGGGGGTTTGGGTGGGTTTGCTGTGCCAGCGCGTGACACTGACGGATTCAAAATAGAGGGGTTCTTTGAGGCGGAGGGTTTCGCGACAGTAGGTTTGACTCAAGGAGAAGCGATCGCCCGGTTGGAGGGTATTGTCCGGGGATTCAACCGCGATGATTTCATAGCGATCGCCTTTAATCCGAGATAAAATCGCCACGCTTAACCCAAACCGCCGTTTTCCCATGACCAGTAACCGTTGCAACCGTTGCTCAAATCTGAGTTTACGCGAAGATGTGATTTTATAAAGCGCTCGAATCGAGGCTTCACTTTCCCGCAGTTCCTCATCCGTTTGATGGCGTTCGGTGATATCCCGGGAAATGGCGACTAATTCTTCGATTTCTTCAGTCTGGGGATTGCGAACCGTGCGACTGGTACTTTCAAACCACAGGTAATGACCATATTTATGGCGGATCCGGTAGCTAACCGTATAACTGACTTGACCCTTGACCATTGCCAAGTAAGATTTGGCTAGGGTCTTGGCATCCTCGGGATGGAAAAAGTCATAGAGGTTAAAGCCGATCAGTTCGTCGGGTTCATATCCCAATAACGAATGGCAAGCGGGGGAGACATAAATAAACTTGCCTTTTGGTGTATGGCGGGAAATCATGTCGGTGGAGTTTTCCGCCATTAAGCGATAGCGTTCTTCACTTTCTCTGAGCTTATACTGGGACTCTTGCAGGGCTTTGAGCATCCCGTTGATGGTCATCCCTAAACTAGAAAGTTCATCATGACCTACAATTTTAACGCGCATGGACAGGTCCCCTTTGTCGCCGATGCGTTCAACTTTTCGGGTGAGCACCGTCAGTCGCGAGAGGACTAATTTTTCAAATAAGAGCAGGGTTAGACCACTAAACCCGAGACTTACCCCTAACAGAGCCCCGATAAAATAGCGGACGCTGGTTTTACCTTTGGCGTAAATCTCGCGATTGTGGGTGACTTGCAGGAGTAAACGGTTATTGCTGGCGATCGCTGGGATGGCGGTATAGGCGGCCATTTCTGTCTCGCTGAGGGCTTTGACCACGATGGGCGATCGCCCCCGAAGTCCCCCTAAATCCATCCTCTGGAATGGTTCTGAGGGAGTTGCCGATGGGTTCGACTCCTCTAACTGAGTTCTCACCCCGTCTAATTCCGGTGGCAAAGCACTCATCGGATAAATCAAAAGGGATAATTGGGTCAGATCCGCGAGGCGATCGATCTCCGGCTGATTCAGAAAGCGTCCGACCCATAAAGTCCCCCGGTACGGACCCTCTCCTTGACTGGTGAGAATGGATTGAGCCGCAATCAGGGCCGGTCCCTGGGGGAGGAGGACTATGCCACTGATGGGGTGGTTGTAGTGTCCGGTTTCGGTGAATTTTTTCTCAAGTTGTTGTTGATAAGCCGAGGCTAAATCTTGAATGACCCCTGGCATAGGGATTTCTACCTTTTGTTGGAAATCAAAGGCTTTGCTAAAAACAGGTTTTCTTTGTTCGTCCAGGATTAGCAACAGATTCAGATTTAATTGAAGGAAGGTTTCATTGCCAAAATTGGAGTTAACGTAATTGGGGTCTCCCGGGGTGATAAAGCTGTAAGTATCGTCCCATTCCGCATGATAGCGAGCGATGGATTCCAGTTCGTTAAGGGTCTGCTGGAGGGACTGTAAGCCTCGGACTGCATCTTGATGGACGACTTTCTGTTCTAATTCTTTGAAGTCTCCCAGTAAAATACTCGATGCTGTAGCGTACAGCACGACATTTAGACCTAACAAGGTCGTGCCGACTATAATCAGTATTTTCTTTCGCAATTTCATAGAATGCTGACACCCTCATCTTCGTTACTCAACCGATCCACCAAAACGGTAGTTCCGGCGAAGAAATCGTTTATGTTGGCACGAGGTAACTGCACGGAATAAGAGTGGCGCGATCGCTCCATAATTCTATAGATCGGTGATCGGTTCGCTATATGGCCTACTGTATCGCCTAGTTAGGAAGTGGCGGCATCGCCCACCCCCCTAGAGCATCGGTTCCTGATTCGTTCCCCTGGACCCGAAACCGAATTTCGGGTCCAAATTTACTGCTAATGAGTAGAGATAGGGTCAAGAAAACAAGGTTTCTTTCCTCTACTATACTGACGCCCTAGACCAGGATGCGAGCCCTAAACTGTAGCTTCATCCTTCATCGGTCGATCTGCGATCGCGCATCTTGCCCAGGGAGTTACCCTAGGGTTAAGGTCCCTCTATCCGGGGTGCCTTTGTCAGTTCGATCATCCCGTTGCCGGACCGGGGAAGCCTCAGACCTATAATGCCCAATCCAACTCCCAAATCAGCATTATATGATTATCGCTTATGGCTCCAGGGAAGTAAAGAATCCAGATCGGGCAAAACCCGAGGGGGTCCCGAAATCAAGTCCGGTGACTTTTGAGTAATTGTGCGGTTTGCTCCGGTTCCACGAGGGTGTTGGCACAGAGGATTCCCGATGCTGCCACCGCGGGCACTCCAATCCCAGGAAGGGTGCTATCCCCCACTCGGTATAATCCGGCAATGGGAGTATGAATACTGGGAAATGTCCCTTTTCCAGCGGCGATCGCCGGACCATAGGTACCTCGATCGCGCCGCA
This sequence comes from Laspinema palackyanum D2c, assembly GCF_025370875.1. Classification (NCBI taxonomy): domain Bacteria; kingdom Bacillati; phylum Cyanobacteriota; class Cyanophyceae; order Oscillatoriales; family Laspinemataceae; genus Laspinema; species Laspinema palackyanum. The sequence continues at coordinate 36,028 of NZ_JAMXFD010000037.1, read as the reverse complement.
GGAATTTGGCATGGGTGAGGGGAGTACCTATCAGTTCCAGGACGATGCGATCGCGCAGATCCGGAATAATCCGTTCTAAGGCTCGAAATAGCGGTTGTGCTCGCAGTCGTTTCCGGGCTTTATAAGTGACATCAGACTGCCAAGACTGGTAGGGTTCCATCGTATAAGCATGAATCCCATGATGTCCCGCTGGGGCCAGATTGGGGTCCCAAACCGAGGGAATGGAAATCATACAGGTATTCCCCGGTTCGGTGAGGTCGCGATCGCGATCATGAACCACGACATGATGTCCCGTCAGTCCGGTTAATCCTTCCGATTTAATTCCCAGGTGCAGATGCATAAAACTATCTAACACCGGGGTTTCTAGGGCTTGACGGCGATAGGACTCCGGGAGGTCCTCCGGTGCGAGCAGATGGGTATAGGTATCCCAAATTGTGGCATTGGAAATGACAATCGGTGCCTTGAGGAGGGTGCCATTTCGCAACTGCACTCCCGTGACTCGCCCTGCTTCGACTAAAATACGCTCCACATGAGCATTCAGGCGTAGTTCCCCTCCCCATCGGGTTAATCCTCGCACCAGGGCTTCAATGAGGGCGGTACTCCCCCCCAGGGGATAGTCGATGGCGCTGCGGCTACGTTCTCCGAACATAAAGGCCACTTCTGGGGCGATCGTGCCATGGGCTTTGAACCCGGAGAGTAAGAAGCATTCCAGGTCGATTAAACGCCGCACGAATGGGTCTTTCACATCGCGATCGAGGAGTTGACCCACGGACCCTTGAATCTCCTGAATATGGGGCAGTAATTGGAGTAAGGCGGGCCAGTATGACAGGAGGACACTCAGCAGTTTGCGATCGCTGCGTAAGATTAAAGTAGGAATACCTTTGAGAGCGTCATACAAGGACAACATCCGCCGTTCAAACCGTTGAAGTTCCTTGGCTCCCCTGGGGGTAATGGCAGCAATTTCCGCCCGATAGCGATCGCAACTGCCGTAAATGGGCAGGGTAATGTCCCCGAGGTGATAATGTCCCAAGGGGTCGTAGGCGATAGTTTGCACCGTTTCTCCCAGGAGTTCCAAGACTTGGCGCAGGGGGTTGAGGCTGTGGGAATCGCCCAATCCGCAGTAAAAGGAGGGTCCGGAGTCGAAGTGAAATCCCTGGCGAGAAAATCCATGAGCCGCACCTCCGGCGATCGCATGACTCTCACAAACGAGTACGCGCTTGCCATACCGAGCAAGTAAAGCTGCTGTGACTAACCCGCCAATTCCACTGCCGATGGCGATCGCATCATACTGGGTCATCTGCCTGTTCTTCCTGGTTTATTCCCTCGTGGTTTGATGAATGGGCGATCGGTTTAATTCTGCACATCCCCATTCGGCATCGTCGTCTGGCTAAATAACGCCCCGGCAGTATTCGCGCCGCTCATTTCTGCTCGGATTAAGCTCGCTTTAGTCAAATTGGACCGCATTAAATTCGTTCGGGCCAAATATGCCTCACATAGATTCGCCTCATTCAACAGCGCATGAGACAGATTCGCCCGACTCAAATCCGTCCGGGATAGATTCGCCCGGGTTAAATTTGCCCCGGATAGGTTGGCTTTCCCCAGTTTGGCATCCGTGATGATCGCCACATCCAGTTTAGCTCCCTCCAAATTCGCCTCGCCTAATAGCGCTCGTTCTAGCTTGACATTGGTCATACAAGCCCCGCTCAAATCTACATAAGATAGATTGGCATCACTCAAAAACCCTCCGTTAACAATTGCTGAGGCCATTTTTGCCCGTTCCAAATTCGCCCCGCGCAAGTTCGTTTCGGTGAGATTTGCCCCACTTAAATCCGCCTTCGTCAAGTCCGCACCGCTAAGGTTGACTCCGCGCAAATCCGCACCCCGTAAATCCGCACCCCGCAAGTTCGCCGCACTGTAGATCCGCCGTTCCTCCCGGAAGTTGGCCCCGCGCAAACAGGCTCCGCGCAAACAAACCCCGCTCAAGGTGGTTCCGCGCAAATCCGCATCGCTGAGGTTCGCATCCAGTAGATTGGCTAAATTGAGGTTTGCTTTGCGAAGATCGGCACCTTGGAGGGTCGCCCCATGTAGGTCCGCATCGCTGAGATTGGCACCGGAGAGATTGGCTTGATTGAGGTTGGCACCACTGAGTTTGGTACTGACTAAGTAGGCTGCACTCAGGTTGACTCGGCTCAAGTAGGCAAAAATTAGGTCCGCTCCGTGGAGGTCCGCTCCCCGTAATTTCGCCCCAATTAAATCCGCCCCGCGAAGGTTTGCACCCCAGAGACTGGCCCCGTTAAAATTGGTTTCTCCGGCTGTATAGCGCCGCAATAATTCTTCGACATTCATCAACATTATCCCTCTTTCCCCGCTTTTTCCCCTGACATTAATCCCTGGATTTAGGGTTGCATTTGTTTATCCCGGTGGGTATTTAAGACCCCGAGTTATCTTCTCGTTCAATGGGTTGGTTTCTTTCGGCTTCTTCTAAGTTTATCAGAAGTTCTAGGAATTGAGAAGTAGCCTGTTTGACTTGAGTGATAAAATCTCCCATCGTTTCATATTTGACTGAAATTCCGTCTTCAATATCCAGGGGTTCGAGTTCGTCGCTAATTTCCCGTTCGAGATGATTTAAGCGATTTTCAATAAATTGCACAATTTCTTCCACACTGTGGTTGACTTTAAGATTTAGTTTTTTCTCTAGTTCTTGTTTTTGTTGAACGGGATCTATTTTTTTGAGGGCGCTTAAGGAAAATTTGCGATCGCTACCGTTCAGAGTTCCGGAATTCGGGGAGACGGGCGGTAACACTTCGCTCAATATATCGCTACTGTCCTGACTTTCCTCCATGATTTCACTATAATCGCGATCGTCATCATCATCCGGGATAAAGCCTTGACTAGCACTGCTGTTTTCTTCGGTCCCCTGGATGCCCGGTGCAGCATTCCAGCGATCGCTCCCGGGTGCGATCGAGTCCGGGAGGGGGGGTAGTTTTCCGATTGGGGAATATAACGGCGTCATGTACTGCACAATCACGCCAGCCGATTGATAGTTTTCATCCGCTTCTGGGAGGTTTTTGGCGGTTTCATACAAGTGAGATTCCAGAGCATCCACACTGGGACAGAGTTCATAAATTTGCTGGAACAGTTCGTCTAGCTGGATTTTTTTTAAGTTGAGCCAGTCTTCATCGCGATTAAATTCAAAGAGGCGATCGAGTGCGGAGAAGATGAGAATTTTGGCCCGTAATGGACTCGTGTGCTGAACGACTTTGAGCCGTAAATCAAATATTTTTTCTCGCGGGATGGGAGTCAGAGATTCAGGGTAATTCGGCAGGTCAAAGTCAGTCTCATTGGTAAAATCAGACACAATGACCAGGGTATTGGCCAGATCCGGAGGTGGAGGAAAATCCGAGAGTCCGGACTGGGTTGAACCCTCGTCATAAAATTTACCCAAAGTTGAAATTAAAATTTTCGCAACTAAGGTATATTGTTGCGGTTTATTAATATTGCTGACAATTCCATCTAAAGAAAATTTAAGATTGTCTAAAGTTCCGGTGACTTCGCAGACTTCAATAATTAAGTCGCGTAAATTCAAGGCAGACAGTAATTCAGCATTGTTTTCCCATCTTCCCTGACATAGACAAAGCATTAATTTTTTAATGCGAGTTAGATTGGCTTCCTGCTCTAAGTTGCGAATGGTTTCATCGAGCAACTCTAAATTTTTCATCTTGGCCTCCGTGTATTGCCAATTAAGGACTGAGGTTGACTGGAAAAAGAAGCTATAGACAAAGGGTTACAGCTACTTATTAAACCATGAGATGGAGAGGGACTAAAGATTTTTTCACTTTTCTCAAGGGAACTGTCCCTTGGATGGGCGATCGCCTCTTCTGCACGCAGCTAGAGGGGGTCTGGGGTGTCCCTGAGCATGAGGGGAGAACACCCAGTTTTTCGGGGATAAATGGGGGGAAAAGTCCCCACTATCGCTCCTACAACCGCCTTTGTGAACCGGAATATTTTTGGGGGTGCCGATGGGTTAGGTCAATGAGGGGTAAAACCCCTAGGGATCCTAAAAAAAGGGAGGGTTGTCTCGGGCGATCGGTCTGACAAACGGAGAGCAAACAGTAATCCTTGCCTCAAAAAAACTAAAGCAGGTGTTGGAAATGAAGGGCTTCTCATCTCATAATAATTCAGGGAACTGGTTTTTTCCTAATCAGGAAACAGTTCACTCAATTATCTTAATTTTTTTTTAATGTTATAATGTTAGCGCAATTCTAGGAGACTTTCCCCCGATGATCGACCTCTATACCTTTCCCACTCCCAATGGACACAAGGTTTCTATTTTGTTAGAAGAGTTAGGTCTTTCCTACAATGTCCATAAAATTGATATTACCGAACGACAGCAATTTTCCCCGGATTTTGTAGAGATTAATCCTAATAGCAAAATTCCGGCCATTATCGACCAGGATACAGAAATAACGGTGTTTGAATCGGGGGCTATCTTAATGTATCTGGCGGAAAAAACTGGGAAATTGCTGCCTAGGGAGACCAAATCTCGCTATCAAGTGATGGAATGGTTGATGTTTCAGATGGCAAGTGTGGGTCCGATGTTTGGGCAGTTTAATCATTTTAATCGGTTTGCACCGGAAAAAGTTCCTTATGCGATCGCCCGTTATGAGCAAGAAACTTTACGATTGTATGGGGTATTAGACGGACAATTGGCCGATCGCCCCTATATTGCAGGGGAGGATTACTCCATTGCGGATATTGCGCTTTATCCTTGGGTGGCGAGTTACCAGTTTATGGGGTTGACTTTGGAACAACATCCCCATCTGAAGCATTGGGTAGAAATACTACAGGAACGTCCGGCAGTGCAAAGGGGTATGGCAGTCCCGGCATAAATTACTCTTTTTTAAGAGAAAATTGTGCAGGAGAAAAGGAAGCGGTTTAATTTTATAGGGGATGGGAGGGAATGACTTTAGTCGTTACTACGAACACCGGATCACGACTAAAGTTGTGACGTTGAAATGAAGAGAACGACTAAAGTCGTGACGTTGAACTGGGGAGAGTGGGTTTGGGGGGTGATTTGAGAAAGTTTGTTATGCTGGGATTATCTGTCCAGTAGGATAATTACAGGTATGCACGGGTTTTTGACTGGATCGTTAAAAATTGAACGGTTAAAGGTGACGATCGCCGATTTACCCACTCATCTGAGAGGGACAAAGTTAGTCCAGTTATCCGATTTTCATTATGAAAATGAGGGATTGTCGGATAAACTCTTGGCGGAGGCGATCGCCGCGTCCAATCATGCTGACCCCGATTTGGTCCTGCTGACGGGGGACTATATAACCCATAATCCTGACTGCATTTACGCTTTAGCATTGAAACTCAAGCATCTCCAAAGTCGCAGGGGTATCTATGGTATTTTAGGTAACCATGATATCAAGTTGCCTCATTCTAAGTCAACCATTATTGCAGCATTCGAGAGGATAGGAATTCCTATTCTCTGGAACGAAGTAGTCTATCCTTTGGGGTCAGGTTTAGCCGTTGTGGGGATGGCAGAGGTGCAGTCGGGTCAGTTTAATAGTCGGGCAGTTTTTCCCGGAATTAATCAGTCAATTCCTCGAATTGTTCTTTCCCATAGTCCCGATACTGCCGCTTATTTACAAACTCGGCGAGTTGATTTACAGCTATCCGGTCATACTCATGGGGGACAAATTATTTTACCCAAAATTGGGCCACTTCCAGCTTATTTAAAATGCTTCCGTGAACAAGTTCCTAAAGGGTTGAGGCAATGGATTCCTTATTTATCCAAAAACTCTTATAAAATTGTGGAGCGATGGGAGTGGTCTCAAGGGTTTCATCAGGTTGGAAACAACCAACTTTATGTGAGTCGGGGATTGGGAACTTATTTCCCAGGACGGCTATTTTGTCCCCCCGAAGTAACGATTATTACGTTGCAGTAAGATGACGATAAACAGAGGGGATAAAGCGGTTTTCTCATCTCTAGTATTTCCAAAAAATCGCTCAGGGTGCTGTCTACAAGGGTTTGCCTTGAAGATAAACAGAATGTATTAGACGGGTATGAAAAAAGATTGTATGGATGCGATAAGACCGATCGCGTTACTGGGTGCAGTGGCGATCGCAATCCTAGGTGGGATGGCACGATTGGAGGGCTCTGAAGCCTTGTATGCTCAGATTCCGGCCATCAATATGAGGGAGCATACACCCGTCGATCCACTGTGGATAACTTTGAATGGAGGATTAGAAAATACGGTGGATACTAAACCCATCATTGCAGCCAATACTCGCTTTGGTATTAAGTTATTTTCTCAAATTTATCAGCAAGAAAAGGCTAATAATATTTTTATTTCTCCCTTGAGTTTGACTCTGGCTTTACAAATGCTTAATGGGGGTGCAACGGGTGCAACTCACGAGGCGATCGCCTCGGTTTTGGAAACTCCAGCAATGGAGCAAGAGCAAATTGATTCTACCCTATCTGCACTGCAAACTTACCTCCAAGAAATAGATTCAGAAGTAGAATTAGCCATTGCCAATTCTTTTTGGATGAGGCAAGGTGACTCTTTTAGTTCTACTTTTATGGAAAGGACTAAAACCTGTTATCAAGCCCTAACTCGTGAAATTGATTTTAGTAGCCCCGCTACTACTGCCCCTATAATTAATGGGTGGGTAGCGGAAAAAACGGGTCAAAAGATAGACCATATTTTAGAACCTCATGATTTCGATAGTGGGACGATCGCCCTGTTGGTAAATGCGATTTACTTTAAATCCGCCTGGTTGAGTCCATTTTCTGAATCAGACACTCGTGAACATCCATTTGTCTTAGCTGATGGACAGATGAAACCTCATCCGCTAATGTTTCAAACCCAAGACTTTGCTTACTATGAAAATGCCTTGTTCCAGGCGATTGCCTTGCCTTATGGCAATACAGCAGAAGTAAACTTATATATTTTCCTGCCGAATTCTGGAGTGGGTTTAGATTCGTTTTTAGAGCAACTGAATCCTGAAAACTGGAATTTATGGCTTAAAGAATATTGGGAACACAAACCTGTAAAATTGGGGTTTCCCCGGTTTAAAATAGAATATGAGATTGAACTGAAAGATATTCTAACCGCAATGAATATGGGCATAGCCTTTAGCCCCGAGGCAGATTTTAGTTTAATTACTCCAGAACCTTTCTGGATTAGCAAAGTTAAGCATAAAACATTTGTAGAGGTGAATGAAAAAGGAACGGAAGCTTCGGCAGTAACCGGAATAGTGGGGACTCGCGGTGGCCCAGTGGAAATGATTATTGATCGCCCTTTCTTTTTTGCAATTCGGGATGATACGACCGGAACTTTGCTGTTTATGGGGACTGTAGTTAATCCGACGCTTTAAATTTTCAAAATTAAGATGGAGCAATTTTAAATTATTCTGCTCATGCCATTAAAAAAAGGGAGCATCTTTCTCCCTGGCTATCCCTAGGAAGGAAGATGCTCCCCTGAACTTAAGATAACGACTGAAGTCGGGACGTTGAACAATCCGGAACGACTAAAGTCGGGACGTGGAACTGGGAGAAGATTAACGAGGGGGGATTATGGGTTCGATGTACTTGGAATTGGCGCGAATGAAACAATTGCTTGTTTGTTCGGGTCCGTTGCTACTTTCTACAAACATCCAGGGTTGAGTGTTGGCATCAAAAGTTAAGACAAACCCACCGGGAGAAAGTGCTGCTTTGAAGGTGGAATCGGGGGGTAATGTTCCCGCTACGGGCCAACTGCCGATATTTAAGGCCCCGGCAGAGGGATTCCAGACTTGATCAATGGGTTGATCGCCCATGCGACAGTTCAACCCATTGGGGTCTGGGTCTACGACTCGCCAATTGATATGGTTAGATTTCCCTGTATAATCCCCTTGGGCATTGGTTTGAGGTAACACCGAGGTGGCGATCGGTGGCATTTCATCCGGTGTTTCGCTGCCGCGATCGTCCTGGATGGGGGGTGAATTGGGATTGACTACTGGAGATTGGGGAGATTGGGTAGATGGGGGAGATTGGGGAGATGTTGTACAGCTTAGGGTACTCAGGGTGACGATCGCCAGTAACATCGGCAACCCTAGAGGCTTAAATCTACCGCGATCGTTGCCCGATTGAGTCATAGTTTTCCACAAATAATCCAAATACATAACTTTCTGTTTCCCAATGCTAAATCAGTGAATAGTTCAATTTTCTGTTCGTCAGACTTAATTCGGGATATCCTGATTCCGGAGTCTAATTTCTCGCCGAAATCATCCGCCTAAAATCTAGTCGGGGCCTGATGATGAGGACGATTCTCCCCCGGACCCAAATCGATACCCTTTGCCATAAACCGTATGAATTAATGGCACCTCCCCGGGGGCTTCAATTTTGCGCCGGAGGAGGCGAATTTGGGCGGCGAGGACGTTGCTACTCGGTTTTTCCCCGGTAGGCCACAAATGCTGATAAATTTCGCTATGGGTGAGTAATTGTCCGCTGTGGCGCATAAAATATTCCAGGAGGGTGCTTTCTTTTTCCGAGAGTTCAATGGTGCGCCCGCCTCGGTATGCTAACTGATTGTCAAGGTCGAGTTCTAGGTCATCCCGGTGGAGATGAGTCTCCGGGTCCGGGGTTTTCTGGGTGACCGATCGCCGCAGTTGTGCTCGGACTCTTGCTAATAATTCTAGCAATTCAAAGGGTTTCACGAGATAATCATCGGCACCCGCATCCAGTCCTTGAACGCGATCGTCTAAGGTATCTTTTGCCGTCAGAAATAGAACCGGGGTCACATCCCCTTGACGCCGGATTTCCTGGCAAATCGCTAATCCCGATTGGTGGGGTAACATCCAATCTAAAATCAGCAAGTCATATCCCCCTTGTCGGGCTAATTCGGCCCCGGTTGCGCCATCGGAGGCGACTTCTACTTGATATCCTTCCCGCGTCAGAACCCGAGTTAAAGGTTCCGTGAGTTGGACTTCATCATCCACTAAAAGAATTCGCATTATGTATGATTGGTGAGGGTTGAACGTTAGAAACGAGGGCCAGAATTTCGGTTTGTTGTCCCCGATTCTAAATCTTGTCCCCATTCCCCAGTAAAATCTAAAACCGATATTCTCATTTTGTCTTATGCTGACCGTCGCTTTACCGAAAGGATCGTTGTTAACCGATAGCATCCGACTGTTGCAGTCGGTGGGATTGGATTTTAGTGCATTTCTGGATTCGTCGAATCGACAGTTGCAAATTTTAGACCCCACCGGGACCGCCAGGGCGCTGTTGGTCCGGACCCATGATGTGCCGGTTTATGTGGAGTACGGTCAAGCACAGTTGGGGGTTGCCGGTTATGATGTATTGCGGGAAAAACAGCCACGAGTCGCCCAAGTCCTGGATTTGGGATTTGGCAAATGCCGCTTGTCCGTGGCGGTGAAGGAGTCGAGTCCCTACCGGCGATCGCTGGATTTACCGGCCCACGGACGAGTTGCTAGTAAGTTTGTCCATTGTGCCCGGGAATACTTTCAACGGTTGGATTTGCCGGTGGAAATCGTGCCTCTGTCGGGTTCGGTGGAACTGGGACCGATTACGGGGATGTCGGAGGCGATCGTGGATTTGGTCTCCACTGGACGGACTCTCAAGGAAAATGGCCTCATCGAAATGGAAGTGTTATTTGAGAGTTCTGCAAGATTGATTGCCCATCCGATTAGCTATCGTCTAAATACCGATGGCTTATGCGATCGCATTGCCGCCATCCGCGAAATGACAACAACCTCCGTGTAATCCCGGGGATCCCGAGGACCGATCGCCTCGGCGGTTGCGCTACAGTGGGATGACTTCTGTTTTCCATTGTCAAGGTTTATCGATGACTCGCTTATCACCGCCCCCAACTGCCAAAGAAGGTCGATCGCGCCGTCGCGAAAATGATTGGCGTTTATTTCTGCGCTTGGTTCCTTATGCCCGTCGCAGTAGTCGTCTGTTGGGGATTTCCCTGATCTTATTAGTCCCCTTAGCCTTTGCAGGGGCGGTCCAACCGATTATTATCGGACAATCGATTTCCCTGATCCGGGGGGAACCCACCAATCTCCCGTTTTTGTCAACGGTGACCCTGCAACAAGGTTTAAATCTCCTTTCTGGGTTACTTTTGTTCACGATTACGGTCAGATTTGCCTTACAAGCGATTCAGTCTTATTTCGTTCAGGAAGTCGGGCAGAAAATTACCGCCGATATTCGCAATGATTTGTTTGATCATGTCACCTCTTTGGCGGTGCGTTTTTTTGATCGCACTCCTGTCGGACGCTTGATTACCCGCCTCACTAGCGATGTAGAAGCCCTCGGGGAGGTGTTTTCTACAGGGGCAATTGGGGTAGTCACGGATTTATTTTCCATTGCGATCGTCTTAATCATCATGTTCTATCGGCAATGGCAACTCGCACTCCTGCTGTTGCTGATGCTGATTCCCATCGCTTCCTTAATTATTTATTTCCAACAGCAATATCGCCTAGAAAACTATAAAGCCCGAGAAGAACTCTCCTCCCTCAACTCTAAGCTACAAGAAAATATTGTAGGCGTAGGGGTCGTCCAAATCTTTCGCCGGGAAGCCTTTAATGCGGAAATCTTCCGGGTGAATAACCAGCGTTATATTAAAGCCGTTGACAAAACCATTTTTTATGATTCTGCCGTCTCTGCAACCTTAGAATGGATTGCCTTTGTGGCGATCGCCGGAGTCTTGTGGTTAGGGGGTCAACTCGTCCTCGGTGATACCATGACGGTGGGGAGATTAGCTGAGTTTATCCTATTTTCCCAGCGCTTATTTGACCCCCTGCGCCAATTTGCCGAGAAATTCACCGCCATTCAGGCTGGATTTACCGCCATTGAACGGATTAGCGATATTTTCAACGAAACCATCGAAATTCGCGATCCCGATGTCAAAGAACGGGCAGTGGGTGCCCCGTGGCAAGGTGCAGTCTCAGAGAATAGTTCTCTGGCGATCGATGACTCTAACCCTCATGCTGGAGAAATTCGCTTCCAGAACGTTTCCTTTGCCTATAAAAATGATGAATATGTTCTCAAAAACCTGGACTTTACCATCAAACCCGGTGAAAAAGTCGCCCTAGTCGGTCCCACCGGCGCGGGAAAAAGTTCGATTGTTCGGTTGTTATGTCGTCTATACGAAGCGAGTCAAGGTCAAATTCTCGTCGATGGCGTCAATGTTCGAGATATGCGCCAAGCCGAATTACGCCAGCATATTGGTGTAATTTTGCAGGATGGATTTTTATTTGCTGGGGACGTTAAAAGTAATATCAGCCTCGGAGAAACCTATAGCCTCGCCGAGATTCAATCCGCCGCAGAACGAACCAATGTCGCCAGTTTTATTGAGGATTTACCCCAAGGATACAATACCCAATTACGAGAACGGGGAACGAATTTATCCGGTGGACAAAAGCAACTGTTAGCCTTTGCTAGGGCAGCCATTCGCAACCCCAAAATTTTAGTCTTAGATGAAGCAACCGCCAGTTTAGATGTAGGAACCGAATCTTTAATTCAAGATGCCTTAGACCATCTATTACAGGACCGCACAGCGATTATTATCGCCCACCGTCTCTCGACCATTAAAAATGTCGATCGCATTCTCGTCCTCAAGCAAGGTCAACTGGTGGAACAAGGCAGTCACGAAGAATTACTACAACAAGGTGGACTCTATGCCGGGTTATATCAGTTACAAATGTTAGGAAAATAAGGAAATCTCCCCCGTTCGTAGTAACGACTTCAGTCGTTTCTTAAGTTCGTAGTAACGACTGAAGTCGTTCTCTTCCGAGATTTGTATAGCGCGTCTAAATAAATTGGTCATAGAGAAAGCGAGCAAGATGCTCGCACTACAAGACTATCAGGTTTAGATCCACAATACGAACAATCCGGAAACGACTGAAGTCGTTACTACGAACAATCCGGAAACGACTGAAGTCGTTACTACGAACAATCCGGAAACGACTGAAGTCGTTACTACAAACGAAGAGAACGCCTGAAGGCGTTACTACGAACGATCGCGATAGGCTATATATATTTGGGCACAGATTCCCATGATACTAATATACACAAAATACGATCGCCTCTTGACAGGCGATCGCCTTTTTTTTGTGAGTTAGCAGCCAATTAGTATAATCGGGTGCAACTCCGTTCGAGGTTTATCGCAATCGGTCAAGCTTGGATTTCATGTAACAAGGCTTGGAAGCGGAGGTCATGGCGAATCGAGTCCCAGGTTCCATCTAGGCGAGTCCGTTCTTGACATTGTTCTGGGGCTTGGGAAATATAAGCGTGCAAATGTTCGATCGCCCGTTCAATTTGACCCAGGAGGAGATGACAAGTCGCCTTGGCATAATGGACTTCGGGAAAATCCGCCTCAATATCCAGGGCCTCGGCATAGTTGGCGATCGCCTTTTCATACCGACCGAACCGTTGCCAGGTTTCCCCGCGACGATACCAGGCCCAGCGATCGTTTGGACGCAGGTCTAAGGCGTAGTCATAACTATCAAGGGCTTCTTCATAGCGATTATGTTTGGCTAAAACTTCCCCGCGACGATACCAGGCCCAATAGTCATCTCGACGTTCTTTGAGGGCCTGGTCAAAGCTGGCAATTGCCTCGTCAACCCGTCCGAGTTCCCCTAACGCTTTCCCCCGTTGATACCAGGCCCAATAGTCCCGGGACCGCAATTCTAGGGCTTTATCGTAATTGGCAATGGCCTCTTCATGACAGTTCAGGTGTCTTAAGGCATTTCCCCGGCGATACCAGGCCCAATAATCATTGGGTTTGCTTTCCAGTGCCTGATCATAGGAGGCGATCGCCTCTTGATACCGCTGGAGGGCCGCTAGTGCATTGGCCCGTTCATAACAGGCCCAATAATCATCGGGGCGGATTTCCAGGGCCTGGTTATAACTGGCGATCGCCTCTTCATACCGTTTCGAGTCATGGAGAACGCTGGCGCGCTTATACCACTCTTGATAATCCTTCGGTTGGTCTGCTGATTCTGGCCTGAGTGCCGTCGCAGTGGCGCTGTTCCCTAGATCTGTTGAACGGTCTAATCCCATTGAGTCTTGATTTTCGCTCATAATAGCGCTCCAAAGCAGAAAATATCTGCGCTTTGTGGATTGGTTCCCTCGATTCGGGCTATCTTTTTGCCATTTAGCTGCTTGTCTGCCCTTTCGATAAGCGTTTATACTGACCTGGCTAAATTTTTAATCCGAGGTTACTGGGGGTCCATTCACTGTAAATCCCCACTAGAATCTTAAAGGATTTTTGACCCTTTCTATTCAATTAAATTAATCTTTTTCTTTCACGAATTAAACGCACTTGATTCCCCAATTTTAGAGGAGTTTTGTCAGTAAATCTTGACAATTTGAAACCCATGAATCGTCGATTCCCTTGATACCGTAGACAGGGGATGAAACGTGAAAAATTTAGGCCAGAGTCTTTCAACGTTCCACCCCAAGAGTCTAAGCTCTTAGTGCAAGATCAGCCGAAAGAAAGTTACATCAACCCTTGAAAGGAGCGATCGCCCCGCAAACCGTCAAATTCCCTGTCTGTGGCAATTTTCTCCAGATAGGAGTCTCCCCCCCAGTGAATCGCCTGTTCCAAGCTGGCAACGGCCCCGGGGCCATCCCCTTGGCGAATCAAGTAGCGGGCCAGGTCGTACCAAATTGCCCCATCTTCCGGTTCTATCGTCAGGGCTTTTTGAAAGCTCATAATAGCCTCATCGTAGCGACAGAGTTCCCCTAACGCGATGCCCAGGTCATGCCACACCCAACCGCTTAAACCCTGATACTCTTCACCCCAACGGGTCCAGTTCGGTTCACACTCCAAGGCGCGGTCAAAGCTGGCCACAGCCTCATCGTAGTTGCCTAACTGACTATGGGCGTTCCCCAATTGATACCAAGGCCAGAAATTATCCGAATAGATAGAAATAGCCCGTTCGTAGCACTGGAGGGCTTCTGCCGGACGGTCTAGGTCATCCAGGGCAATGCCGCGATCGTACCACACCAAATCATCCTCGGGGTCAATCTCCAATGCCCGGTCATAACTGGCGATCGCCGCTTCCGTTTCTCCTAACAAATCCAACATTTTCCCCTGGCGATACCAGGCCATCTCTGCGGTGGGTTTCATATCCAGAGCCAAATCATAACTTGCTAACGCCTTTTCATACTCCTGCATCATTTCCAGGGCAATCCCCCGACGATACCAGGCCCAATAATCCGTAGGCCGCACTTCCAGGGCGCGGTCATAGTTGGAGACAGCCTCCTCGTAGCGACAGGCCCGGACCAGGGTAATTGCCCGTTCATACCAAGCCCAATAGTCTCCCGGACGGGCTTCTAGGGCGCGGTCATAGCTGGCGATCGCCTCGTCATACTCCCGCAATTGCCGGAAGGCGCTTCCCCGTTCATACCAGGCCCAATAGTCTCCCGGACGGGCTTTTAAAGCGCGGTCATAGCTGGCGACTGCCTCCTCATACCGCCCCAACTCATCTAAAACATTCCCAATTTGATACCAGGCCCAATAGTCTTCCGGGCGATATTCCACCGCTTTATCGTAGCAACTGAGGGCATCCTGATAATGACCTCCATCCCGCATAGCATTGGCCTGTTGATACCATTCCCAATAGCTATCGGGCCGACACTCTAAAGTCCGCTCATAGATAGAGATGACACGACTCATTGTTTGACTCATACTTTTATTGCAAAATCTATTAAATCTCTCCAATATTAAGGATACTGCGATCAAAGCTCACTCTGCTCGGTAAAATTACTTTGAATTGTTTAAATTTTCAACAATAAGCCCAGAAAGATTTGATGAGCGCACAATCTGAATTAGACTACCGCATAGAACGGGATTCGATGGGAGAACGGCAAATTCCCTCCGCTGCCTACTATGGTATCCAAACCCTGCGGGCCACGGAAAATTTTCCCATCAGCGGACTCAAACCCTTACCCACCTACCTGGATGCCTGTTTGCTGATCAAAAAAGCCACAGCCGTTGCGAATGGTGAACTCGGCTGCATTCCCTCGGAACTGAGTCAGGCGATCGCCGATGCCGCCGATGAAATCCTCAACGGCGCATTACGAGATCAATTTGTGGTCGATGTTTACCAAGCCGGTGCCGGAACCTCTCACCACATGAACGTTAACGAAGTGCTGGCAAATCGTGCCCTGGAACTGCTGGGGGACGCTAAGGGCAATTATCAGCGGATTAGCCCCAATGATACGGTCAACTACGGACAATCCACCAATGATGTCATCCCCACCGCCATTCGCATCGGGGGACTGTTGGCATTGCAGCATAGTCTTTATCCGGCACTCAACGCGGCGATCGCAGCCTTAGAAGCCAAAGCGGTGGAATTCCAGGATATCGTCAAATCCGGCAGAACCCATCTGCAAGACGCAGTACCCGTCCGACTCGGGGAAAGTTTTCGCGCCTGGGCCTATATACTTACAGAACACCGGACGCGCATCGAAACTGCGGGGAAAGAACTGACGGTACTGGGAATTGGGGGAAGTGCCGCGGGAACGGGTTTAAATACTCATCCGAAGTATCGCGATCGCGTGGTGAAGATTCTGTCGGAGTTGATCAATATCCCCCTGACTCCGACGCCGCACTTGATGGCAGCCATGCAAAGTATGGCCCCCTTTGTCAGTGTTTCGGGATCATTAAGAAATTTAGCCACCGATTGCCTAAAAATTTCCCATGATTTGCGCCTGATGGATTCGGGACCAAAAACGGGACTGAAGGAAATTCAATTACCTCCGGTACAACCGGGGTCCTCGATTATGCCAGGGAAATATAATCCGGTGATGGCAGAGATGACTTCGATGGTGTGTTTTCAGGTGATGGGATATGACAGTGCGATCGCCCTGGCCGCACAAGGGGGACAATTAGAACTGAACGTGATGATGCCCTTGATTGCTTATAACCTAATTCACAGCATTGAAATTTTAGGTCATGCGATCGGGGCACTCAGCGAGTTTTGTCTCCAGGGGATTACCTGCGATCGCACTCGCTGTGAACATTATGCTGAAGGCAGTTTAGCCCTCGTCACCGCCCTCAACCCCCATATCGGCTACCTCAACGCCGCCGCTGTTGCTAAAGAATCCCTAGAAACAGGTAAATCTCTACGGCAAATCGTCCTAGAACGGGGTCTAATGTCCTCCGAACAGTTAGCGGAGGTTCTGGACTTACAAAAAATGAGCGCCCTCCCGCATTAAACCGCGAATCTTAAGTTCGTAGTAACGCCTTCAGGCGTTATCTTCAAGAGTTCGTAGTAACGACTTCAGTCGTTCTCTTCTGTTCGTAGTAACGACTTCAGTCGTTCTCTTTCTTAGTTCGTAGTAACGACTTCAGTCGTTCTCTTCGCAGGATTTACGCATTCCCACTAGCCGTAGGGTCGATTCGCTGGTTCTGGGGAATCCGGAAACGACTGAAGTCGTTACTACGAACTAAGAAAGAACTCCCTTGGGTTCTGGGGAATCCGGAAACGACTGAAGTCGTTACTACGAACTAAGAAAGAACTCCCTTGGGTTCTGGGGAATCCGGAAACGACTGAAGTCGTTACTACGAACT
>NZ_JAMXFD010000037.1:0-19333 GCF_025370875.1 Laspinema palackyanum D2c | reverse complement strand
AAGAACTCCCTTGGGTTCTGGGGAATCCGGAAACGACTGAAGTCGTTACTACGAACTGGGAGAAGAACTCCCTTGGGTTCTGGGGAATCCGGAAACGACTGAAGTCGTTACTACGAACTGGGAGAAGAACTCCCTTGGGTTTTGGGGAATCCGGAAACGACTGAAGTGGTTACTACGAACATCGGAAAGGACTTCAGCGGTACTGGGGAGGTGTTCAACTGTGAACCTCCTTCCTTGGATGGCTGTTTCGTCCTGGACAGGCGACCTGTTAAATTAAGTAGAGGTGGTGGCATACCACCGAAATTCACAAAATTGTCAATATGGAGTGCAATTATGGCGAGAGGTTCATTTGCCACAATGCAAGCTCAATCGAGTACAGAGGTGACGTTTTATTATGAAAACGGTCATACGGACTCATTTAAGGTTCCGGTTCCCGGACCCCAATTCCAGCAGCAGTTACCCCAGTTGTTAGCCCAACCCTGGATCACCTTTCATCTGATGGATAACACGATTATGGTGTCAACGGCTAAGGTGATTAAGGTAGAAATTAATCCACCTGTTCCAGAAATGCAAGGTCCCGGCGTTATCAATAATGGAGAACGAGTGACGACGATGCAGCGTGGGGCTACGGGACGTTTACCACAGAGTGGTTGAATTTTCAATCAAAGATTCAGGGAATTTTTGATTGGGGTCTGGGTCATGGCAGGGAGGGGATTCATCACTCTAAAATGTTTACCCCTTCCCGGTGTGGGTTGACTCTTTTTTAAAAAAATTAGCTTAGTTGATCTCATGACAATCGTTAGTTTAATGCGCGCCAACTCTTACGAAAAAGCTGTTCTCAGAGCGTCTATAGAGACTGTCTTAGCGCCTTTGGGGGGAATGGCTGCCATTGTCAAACCGGGCGATCGCGTGCTGCTGAAACCCAATTTGCTCACGGGGGCCCGTCCGACGAAAGAATGTGTCACTCGACCCGAAATTGTTTCCTGTGTGGCGGAAATGGTGATGGAGGTGGGAGGAAAACCTTTTTTAGGAGATAGTCCTGCTTTTGGAAGTGCGCGGGGGGTGGCGTTTGCCAATGGATATCAGGAGATTGTGGAACGATTAAGTTTGCCGATTGTGGAATTTCATGGCAAGCGATACCCCACGAATGCCACGGAATTTAATCAGTTACGATTGTCTAAGGAGGCAATGGAAGCGGATGTGGTGATTAATTTACCGAAGGTAAAATCCCATGTTCAATTGACGATGACGATGGGGGTTAAAAATTTATTTGGCTGTGTTCCAGGAAAGATGAAAGCCTGGTGGCATCTGGAAGCGGGAAAGGATGTGAATCGTTTTGGAGAAATGTTGGTGGAAACGGCGCGGGCAATTTCTCCAAATTTAACGATTGTTGATGGAATTATTGGCCATGAAGGGAATGGTCCGAGTGGGGGAGAACCTCGGCTGCTGGGCCTGTTGGCGGCGTCGGAGAATGTGTTTGCTTGCGATCGCGCCCTGTTAGAGGTGCTGAACGTCCCACCGGAACTCGTCCCCACTGCTGCGGCATCTTTACGATTGGGTGTCTGTCCGGAACTCGCAGAGATCCAGTTTCCTTTATTGAAACCTGTGGACCTCAAAATTGAGGATTGGAAGCTGCCAGATGCCCTAGTTCCCATTGATTTTGGAATGCCTCGGGTTCTCAAGTCTACGTTCCGCCATTTGTACATTCGGTTTATTAAGGAACCGATAAAATTGTATGGGAATCGGTAGCCGTAAGGCGTCGGGTTAGGATGAGATGACAGGATTAGAAACCCGGTTTTTAAGCGTTATTGAAACCCTAGGAAATCGGGTTTCTAACTGTTACTGACCCCGGCAAATTTAGGCTTCTCCAATTAAGGTAAATGCCGCCCAGTCTCGGGGGTTGGGATACTGTTCCATTGTGGTTAACATGGCGGTTCTGAGGGATTGAGCTTTATCACAGGTTTGCTGGAATTGGTGATAAAATTCATTCATAAAATCTAGGTTGGCGGTGGTGGGTGGCAACCACAGAGACATCAGTAAGCTGGGGACTCCAGCGGTGATAAAAGCTTGAGATAATTCTACGACCCCATCTCCCCAAATGCGACCTCTGCCGGTATCACAGCCACTCAAAACGACGAGTTGAGCTTGGAGATTTAAGTGGAGGATGTCATTAATGGTTAGGAGTCCATGAGTGTTGGGACTCGGTGCCAAGGCGATCGCCGATTGCAATCCTTCGATATCATCGAGAAACACATGGGTAGCCAGATGAATGATATCGGCAGAACGCATTTTTTGGAGGATCGCGGATTTGGTGGCGCGATCGCCTGTAATCGGTTGAGTTTTCAGAACCTGGGCGATCGCCTCGGCTTCCAGTTGAGTCCCCGGAATTTGTAGCAATTGCACCGGAGGTTCCCCAAATTCCAAACAAATGCTGGGCATGGTGGGGTTTCCGACGACAAGGCATTCTTGAGGAGATTCCAGGGTAGGACAGCAATAAAGGCTGCTATGACTGCCGACAGTCTGAAGGGCGAGTTCCCGTTCAAGGATGGGTTTTCGCTGGGAATGAGTGACCCCCAAGGCTTGAATGGAGGGGGCGGTGAGCAGGGTATGCTTTTCAATGGGATATTGACCGTTGGAATCGATTAATGCCGCAAAGGGAACCAGAAATAAGAAATCTTGGGGAATAATGGTCACCCGTTTTTGGGGGTCCTTGGGCAATAAATCGGCGATGGGTTCTAGGAGGATTTGATAGAGCAACTGGAGTTGCTGACGACAAAGCAACCGTTCGCGATCGCTATAGCCGACATTAATTAATTCCCGGACGCTGCGAACCGTCCCCGCTAGGGAGGTATTATCTTGGTACCATAACGATTGCAGGTCTACTTGACGAAAGCTAACTTTTCCCCCGGGCGAAATCACCCAAATAAAGAGTTCCGTGGCATAAGCATAGAGGGTATTTAGCCCGATTTGCAACCGGGACATTTCATAAAATTGTTGATAATCATAAATCAGGGAATAATAAACTAAAGTCGAATTTTGAGCTTTAGCGATTTGTTTAATTTTATAAAGACTCGGGGGTTTTACGGAGCCGTGGCACTTACCCTCTGGTCCTAATCGGGAGGCTAATAGATGCTCAACCGCTTTGGCTCGTCCTTGTTCTGCGACTTCTAAGGCAGATTCAGTTCTGCGTTGAATCACTAAAATTCGTTCAAAGCCTCGGTAAATATCCGGTTGTCCCTCATTCGCAAAAACGTTCATGCTTGACCCCTAAATTCAGCATTCAATGCGATCGCCTTGACCGTCCGGAAACGCCGCGTTATTTTTAGGCGATCGCTTCAATCATACTCGATTCCACCCGTTATGAATAGCTTGTTTTTAGGCTTTTTAGGCGGTTTTTTGTTGCGTTTTGTTGCGTTTTCACCGAGTTCGGGAGAGCGGGGTGGGGAACTCCGAAGAATTGAGGATTGCTGATGAGACCAAATCCGGTATTTGTAGGTTTGCACAAACCGAGAGATTTGTCGGGTTCAGCCACCGGGAGAGCAGATGTTTCAGGGCTTCTGTGCAGAGAAAAACCCGGTTTAAAAACTCGATGGAGTATTAGGAATCTTAATCAATTGAATGAGTCCAGTGGATTAGGTCCCTAAAATTATGGATTTTAGCCATAACGAAGGGATCTAACCCAGACTACAAATTTGTCGAACAATCAAACCCAGCAATATATAGAGAGATTTTAATGGGGGGATTGGCCCTAGGGGATCAGTGGGGGTTCCGGAGAGGATGGCTCGAAAATGGGAGCAACCGTGGGATTGGGGGTCGGCACAGCAGGGGACAAGGGTTTTGCAGAAAGGGTATTGGCGACCAAAACATACCCTAAGTAAGCAGGTAAAACCATCGAAGTCACAGCAGCGATCGCACCCACCACATTCAGCCATCCCGTAGCGGGTCCATAATGAGAGCGATAGGGGTCGAAATTGATCCCCTCCTGGTTGAGCATCGTCCGCCATGCGATCGCCCGCTTGAAGCGTACCCGGCGATCGTCCAGCTTTTCCAAAAGTGTCCAACCCGCCTGTAGTTCTTCCTCACACAATCCCTGGAAAATTTGGGGATCGCGAAACAGATCGAAACTCGCCCGCACGATTTTATACTCCCACTCCCCAATCTGGGAATCCCGAGATGACCCGACATTCGCCTCGGGCAAGGGGGGCCGCAAGGCAGCAATCACCGCAGTCACTTCCTCGGGTTTAGGCGGGACTGTAAATTGTTCTGCACTCTTGCCGCCATTGAGAGGCAAGGAAGTGGGTGGGTGTTCGACTTTTGTTAAATTTCGATGATTTTGATGATCCGTCACAAGTTCTTCCTCCTCCTGATCTTGTTGCCGCAAAAGCAGTTGCCGCCAGCGCAACCATCCCCCGGCAACCACTGCCTCAATGCCGAGACTTCCCACAAATACGCTCCACAACACAATGACTTGCATATTTTTCCTAATTCAAGGGCGTGAGATAAAGAATGAAGGATGAAGAATGAAGGATGAAGGATGAAGGATGAAGGATGAAGTCATTGTAGGGTGGGCACTGCCCACCTGAATTACTCTCACCCTTGAGCCTGACTCACCCAGGACGGTACAGGATTAGGGTGGGCTTTTTTCCCACCCTAGGCTATCAAAGAACCCGGTTATGGCTCTGGAGTTGTCCCTTAAAACTTCATCGTTTAGACTTCATCCTGATTCCTTCAGTTTTAAATACCCTTCAACTAAACAGTCTGTTCCGATCGTCCGCCATTTTACCCGGTCTAAGGTTAAGGCATCACCCATCTGAGTTAAGCCCAAATTTCCGACTGGCGAGGGGGCCGACTGACCCCCGACAATTTTGGGAGCAATAAACGCGAGAATTTTTTGGACTGCGCCATCTGCGATCGCCCGCGCTGCCAACAGTCCACCACATTCCCACAGAACTGAGAGAAACTCCCGCTGATAGAGGTACTCCATCGCGATCGCCGGAGTTAAGGGATCAAGCTCTATCACTTCAACGCCTTTATTCAAAAGCCACTGCTGCATATCCGGATTTGCTCCCTTCTGAGTCAGCACCAGGGTCCCTGCCTCGGAAACCTCCCACAGATGGGCCGACTCGGGCAAATCCAGGGTGCGAGTCATCACCACTCGTAAGGGGTTCTGAGTGCCGATATGGTGACTGGTGAGCTGCGGATTGTCCTGACGCACCGTATTTCCACCGATGATGACCGCATCACACACTGCACGCAGGGTATGCACTTCATGACGCGCTTCGGTACTGGTGATCCAGGTGCTGTGACCCGTGGTAGTGGCAATTTTGCCATCGAGGGTCATGGCATATTTTAAAATTCCAAAGGGACGATGGTAGATGACCCGATGGAGAAAGGCTTCATTCAGCTGGCGACAGGCTTCTTCTTCGACCCCTACCACCACTTCGATTCCTGCCGATCGCAGGCGATCGATCCCTCCACCGGACACCCGGGGATCAGCATCGACCATCCCGACGACCACCTTGGCGACTCTCGCCGCAATCAAGGCTTCGGAACAAGGGGGGGTGCGTCCATAATGATTGCAAGGTTCTAGGTTGACATAGACTGTGGCACCTTGTGCCTGTTCCCCGGCTCCTTGCAGAGCAAAGACTTCTGCATGAGGCTGTCCCGCACCGGGATGAAAGCCTTCTGAGATGATCTGGCCTTCTTTCACAATCACGGAACCTACTAAGGGATTCGGTGCAGTCTTTCCTAATGCAAGTTGAGCCAACTCAATACAGCGACGCATCATTGAGCGATCAAAGTCGCTAAACTCACTCTCGCCACTGGGGTTTGAGGGGGTGAAGTCTGGATTCGGGAGTCCTGGCACTTGAGGGGTCACGGGCAAATGTTCCTTGAACTGCTGTCACTAATGAAGCTTAACCCTGAGTGTATCGAAAAGACTGACGTTCCAACAGCCACGCAGTATAATCTAGTCGAAGCAAGGTTAAGTTTTGTAAAGTTAAAAGCTGATTAATCTATCATGGACAGTCAAAACCGTCAAGATATAAAACCAGCTAGGACCGGGCGATCGCCCCGAGTCGGTGGAAAGATGGCTAAACGGATTGGGCAATGGATGGCGATCGCAGCGCTTCAGGTGTTGAGTCTCCAAGCCAACCCTGTCCCAGGGGCGATCGCCCAGTTTCCACCGCAACAATCTAACCCCAAGGCTTCCACCGAATCCAAACCCCTTGACTCGGCGGCAGAATCATCGCCTAACTCTTCTACCACCGTAAGCCAATTATCTTTATTTCGGAACAATTGGCTATCGGAAGACTGGTTTTCTCCATATTTGAATCGTCCCGTCCGCCTCGATGGCAGGACCCTATTTCCCGTGGCTCCCATCGAACTAGCCGAGGGGTCGCGGGTAGAGGCGATCGAACGGCAACTCCAGCAGTTGCTCGAAGCAATTCAAACCGAACTAGAGCAGAATCCTCCGACTCAGAACCCGGATGGAACCTATTCATCCGCCGAGATTACCACCTTCATCAATCAAAATCTGCAAATTTACAACAATCCCCTGGGCGGTTTACCCGTCATTTATGCCCGGTGGGGGCGTCGGGAAACCCAACAAATTCGACTGCTAACCGTAACCGCTGTAGATGCCGAACGCTTAGGAATGCCGTTGGAAATGGTGGCCGATCGCTGGCAACAACAGATTCGCCAGGGACTGTTGCGAGCGTTGTTAGAACGTCAACCGGACTATCTCAAACAACAGGTCGTCTGGTCCGTCTCTATCGGTTTGGCGATGGTGCTATCAAGTTTGATCCTGTTTTACTATCAGCAACAATTTAAACGGAAACGGGAGCAAATCCACGCCACTCCTTATCCCCTCCCCCAGGAGAGACCCCCAGTCCCTCCCCGGGAAGTCCAGCATTCAGAGGAGTCGGTTCCCGTCGCCGAATCTGAATCCCTTGAAGTGCAGCAACAAACCGAATCCATGCGGGAGTTGCAGTACAAGATGAAGCAGCAGCAACAGCTCAATCTCAACGATATTCAGCAACGCTTGGCACAATTTGGGCAAGTCGTCATCTGGGGAGGCGGAACCTACAGCATTTTGGGCTTGTTTCCCATGAGTCGAGGCATCCAAGTTCTGATTTTGTCTTTACTTCCTGTTCCTTTACGGTTGCTGGGGGTGGTGTTGAGCACTTATGTGGGGGTGCGCCTGAGTGCGATCGCCATTGATCGGTTCTTTAGCGTCTTGCAAGATGGTAAATTAGTAGACTTGAATGCGTCCCGACGGTTGGCTTTGCGGTTTTCTACCTTTTCCGGCGTGTTTAAAAGTCTGACGGCCGCCGTTTGCATTAGTATCGGCATTCTCATGACTTTATCCGTGATTGGCCTCGATATTGCGCCGATTCTCGCCGGGGCTGGGATTATTGGTTTGGGGATTTCCTTGGCCTCTCAAAGTTTAATTAAAGATACGATTAATGGCTTTTTGATTTTGTTTGAAGACCAATATGCGATCGGGGATGTGATTCTGGTAGACAATGTAGGCGGACTCGTGGAAAATATGAATCTCCGCATTACCCAACTTCGCAATGGGGAAGGACAGTTAATTACGATTCCCAATAGTGCAATATCCATTGTCCGCAATCTCTCCAAAGAATGGGCAAGAGTGGATCTCACGATCACGGTCGCTTATCAGAATAATGTAGACCATGTGTTAGAAGTGCTACAACAATTATCCCTAGAGATTTATAGCGAACCCGAATGGCAGGAAAAAATGGTTGATCCCCCGGAAGTGTTGGGAATTGACCAGATTGATTACACGGGAGTTTTAATTCGGATTTGGATTAAAACTAAACCCCTGCAACATTGGAGTGTGGGGCGAGAGTTTCGCCGCCGGATGAAGATGCGGTTGGATCAACATGGAATTGCGATCGGTGTACCGCAACAATCCGTGGTGTTTCAGAGTTCATTGGAACTGTTGAAACAGGCGCGTAATGGCAATGGCGATCGCTCTCCTAAGATCCTGATGGGAAATTCTGATCATACTTCATCCTAATCCAGAATTGGTTTCGAGGGTCTCGGTACCCTAGACGGTTTGCAAAAACCGACGCCTATGAGGTACCTCATAACGGTGTGAACCGCCCTATCTACACAAATCCCCCACCTTGAACAGGTGGGGGATTTTTCAGCCCTAATATCAACCCAATTTAGGATAACCGGGCTTACTTACGCTGTTGATTTAAGTATTGAATCAGGTCATCCGACCCTCCAATATGCTTACCATTGATGTACACTTGGGGAACAGTCGTTGCTCCAGAAATAGCGCGTAAAGAACGGGTGGTGATATTGTCCTTTAAGACAATTTCTTCATACTCAAACCCATGTTCTTTAAGCGCCGCTTTAGCGCGAGCACAATAGGGACAACCTTCTTTTGTCAACAGAGAAACACATTCCGGTTTTTTCGCTTCCGGGTTGATATACTTGAGCATCGTCTCGGCATCGGAGACTTCAAAGGGGTCGCCCGCAACCTCGGGTTCGATAAACATTTTTTCGATGGTTTTATTTTTAACTAACATCGAGTAGCGCCAGGAACGCTTGCCAAATCCCAGGTCTTCTTTGTTGACGAGCATTCCCATTTGTTCTGTGAATTCGCCATTCCCATCGGGAATGAAGGTGATATTATCGGCTTTTTGTTCTTTTTTCCATTCATTCATCACAAATGGGTCATTGACGGAAACGCAGATAATATCATCAACGCCATTGGCTTTAAAAGTCGCCGCTAATTCATTGTAGCCCGGAACGTGAGTGGAGGAACAAGTGGGGGTAAATGCGCCCGGTAGGGAAAAGACGATTACGGTTTTTCCAGCAAATAGCTCATTGGTGGTGAGCGTTACCCATTCTCCATTTTGACGACTTTTTAAGGTAACGTCCGGAACGGTTTGCCCTTCACGATTTTGTAACACGATAGATTCTCCGAGTTGGTGATTTAGTAATGGATGGCCGAATTTAGAGTTAATTCAGACAACAAAATCCCTCGTTTTTTGGGCTAGAGTTGATAAAACCCCAGGCAACGGTGAGTCGCTTTCATTTCTGTAAGGGTGGAAAAGAAAGCTGGGGATTTGATGCTTCACTATTGTAGCGAATCTCCGCGACGGTTCAAGTATTGGGGAAGGGTAGGGGCGATCGGTGGCGGAAGGCGATCGCATTATGTCTCACGCTCCTTGACAAAAATCCACATTGGAGGTAAAAGCGTCTTAGTGAATAAATTGCAATAAGTCGCGCTGTTGCCAGAGCATTAAGATACCTGTAATTGCCATTGTTGCCAGTGCAAGCTGACGAAAGTGCTGGTTACTCATGCTGCGAAGCACATAGCGACCCAGGAGGTTCCCGGGGGCCGCAGCGAGTCCGATCGCCAATCCATATCCCAGGTACTGCGGTGTCATCGCACCAAAGGCCAAATAAATCACAATCTTGACAATATGAATCACCACCACATTAGCGGCTTTAGTGGCAATCATTTCTTCTTTGACTAATCCATATTTGAGGTAAAGGGGATTTAACAGGGGACCGCTACTACCGATCAGTCCAGAAATAAAGGAATACAGAAATCCGGCAGGTAAAAAATACCAGGTTGCAATGCGGAAACTACTTTCTTGTTTTTTCAGCCCAAAACCGACTACGCTCAAAATCAAGAACAAGCCGATCACAAGTTGCAGCCATTCTAGGTTCATTTGGGTAAACAAATACGCACCTAAAATCGCCCCTAAAATCGCCCCGGGTAGGTACCAGAAAGTAATTTTCCAGTTGATATCCTTCCAAAATAAAACGATCCGTTGCGAGTTTCCCAGCAACATCCCAATGGTAATCACGGGTGCCACTGCGCCAGACCCCAGCAAAAGGTTAACCAGTGGAATTAAAAGAAGCGGACTGCCTGCGGCTGCTAAGGTACTGGTAAACCAGGACAGGAAACTAGCTAAGGTTAACCAAACAAGGAGTATGGACACGAATGGAACGGCTGTTAAAGTTCTTTATGTCTTATTCTCCCATCTTTAACCGAATTTTAACCTCGGAAGTTTCCCAAAAGGAGTCGGTTTTGGAGGGAAGTCACGCCGTCTGGGAAGAAAGGCAGTTGAATAGACCTCTTGCATACATCTCTGAAGCCCCCGTGACTAAAACATTTATTCCTCTGGCTTCCCCTTCTTAAGGGGGATGGGAGGGGGATCCGAGTTTCCGAGTCAGCCCTAAATGTAGGGGCGATTCGCGAATCGCCTCTACATTTAGGCTTCAATGTGACAGATAGGGAGGGACCTCTTTTGGCTTGATCCCTGTGGAAAGGGAAGTTTCCCTACTTTTAGGGTTGGCCCTCCAAACTATGAACATAAGAGAACGACTGAAGTCGTTACTACGAACTTAAGAGAACGACTGAAGTCGTTACTACGAACTTAAGATCGGATTTATTTATCCTCCGATGAACCGTTTGATAAAGTCCAACTTATTTTTATAAGGGGGGTAGCGGAAATCTAAATCAAAGTGGAAGGACTTTTCTAATACACTTTTCCGATGAGAAAAGGTATCAAAACTGGCTTTGCCATGATAAGCTCCCATGCCACTTTCCCCGACGCCTCCAAAGGGTAATTCAGAAACCCCCAGATGCATGATGGTATCGTTGAGGCAAACGCCACCGGAAGAGGTTTCTCTGAGGACTTGTTGTTGCTTTTGTTTATCGTTGGAAAATAGATAGAGGGCGAGGGGTTTGGGTTTTTGGTTGATGAGGGCGATCGCCTCGTCTAGTTTGTCATAGTCCAGAACCGGCAGAATTGGCCCAAAGATTTCCTCTTGCATAATTGGGGAGGTGAGGGAGATGCCGTCGATGACGGTGGGCGCAATGTAGCGATCGCCTGCATCCGTCTGACCCCCAACCAGAATTTCTCCCTCTTGGAGTAACCCCTGTAGGCGATCAAATTGTTTATGATTAATAATCCGCCCATAGTCCGGATTATTGGCGGGGTTTTGACCATAAAATTCAGTAATCGTGCGTTCAATTCCGGCTAACAAATCGCGTTTAATCCGCCGATTGACCAGGAGATAATCCGGGGCGATACAAGTTTGACCGGCATTCATGAATTTGCCCCAAACAATCCGCTTGCAAGCGGTGGGTAGGTCAATATCTGCCTCGACAATACAAGGACTTTTTCCGCCCAGTTCTAGGGTGACGGGGGTGAGATGTTTTGCCGCCGCTTCCATGACAATTTTGCCAATTTGAGTCCCCCCGGTAAAGAAGATATGGTCAAATTTTTGAGATAATAAATCTTGGGAAGCCTCTACCCCGCCTTCCACTACGGCAATATAACTCGGGTCGAAGGTTTTGCGGATTAAGTCAGCGACCAGGCGCGAAGTATGGGAAGAAATTTCGGAAGGTTTTAAGGTGACACAGTTCCCGGCAGCAATTGCTCCAAGTAAGGGAGAAATAGTGAGCTGAAAGGGGTAATTCCAAGGGCTAATAATCAAAACCACACCTAACGGATCGGGATAAATCCGCGCCACACTCGGGAATTGGTCGATAGGACGGGCGACGGTTTTAGGTTTGGCCCAGGATTTAAGATGTTTGAGGACATAATTGACTTCTCGAATGACGCCAATTTCGGTTAAATAGGCTTCAACTTCTGACTTTTTCAGGTCTTTATTCAGGGCATTGATGACGAGTTCCTTGCTATCAATAACGGCTTGTTTTAGCCGTTCCAGTTGTTCGATGCGAAAATCGAGGTCTTTGGTTTTACCTGTGGCAAAGAATTGGCGTTGAGCCTCAATCACGTCAGGAATGCGGGATGTGGTCAGCATGAAGGATATCCTTAATTGATGGTAGAGGTGAACCCAGGGCAGTCGCCCCTCTTCTATTGTATCTATTCTAGTGGCTGTGGGAGGGTTGCCGACCTTTAAGCTAATTTCCGGATTGATAAAAAGATGTTATCCTCGGGAGTTGACGACAGGGATAAACAACCGGGCTTCCCCTCTGGGTACTGTTACAAGGGGGTTTTCGCCAGAGAATTCTTGGGAGTTTCTGTTGGTGGAAAAGGCTGTAACCATTGCTGGGACTGCTGAATGGCATGGTTTAAAGCGGTCTGATAGGCGGTGATTTTTTTGGCGACTAAGGGATGTTTACTATGTGTGGGAGGGACGGATTGCAGGAGTGCGATCGCCTCTTGCCATTGAGAGGCGATCGCATTCCAGTCATAGAGGGAAAAGGCGGATTTTGTGAGTTGGCTGGCCGTTGCTGCCGTAGCAACAGCGCGCTCAAAGGGGTCGGTTTGCCGGACTTGTTGTCCGGCGTCAGCCAGATTGACCTGGGATTCGGCTAAGAGTTGTTCCGCCACGGCACTTTTAGCATGGCTGGGAGGGACGCTTTTGAGATGAGCGATCGCCTTTTGCCACTCCCCCCTCACGGCTTCCCATTCCCCCATTGAATTCGCCGTTTTTTCCAAATTTCTGGCGCTTTCTACTTGGGCGACTGCCCGATTATAGGGGTCTATCTGGGCAATTTGCTGATGGACCTCAGTGAGATGACTTTCATATTCTGTGATTTTGGGGGCGGCTAAGATTGCCTTGTCATCATCGGGGGAAATACTCACTAACAGGGCGATCGCCTGTTTCCACAAGAGGGACACACTCTCCCATTGTTCCATCGTTGAGGCGGTTTCAGCCCGTTGTTTGGCTTCTTCGGCTTTAGCCATTCCCTGATAAAAGGGGTGAAATTGCCAGAGTTGTTGTTGAGAAAAGGTGAGATTTCTCTCATACTCAATCCGTTTTTGTTGGACCAGGGAATACTCGGGATAGGTGGGGGGAATGATCTGCAACTGCGCCACTGCGTCATTCCAAGCTTGTACGCCTTCGGTCCAGTCGCGTTTATCAACGGCAAGGCGGGTGAGTTGTGAGGCGCGTCCTCCTTTGATGAGGGCCGGTTTCAGGGGGTCTAATCGGTCAAATTGCTGGCGGGCATAAGTGAGGTTTTTTTGATAGACGGGGATTCGTTGTTGGGCAAAATCCCCGTGATAATGTTCCTTTGATACCGTTTCCAAGCGGGCGATCGCCTCTTTCCAATGCTGTGCCACTCTATCCCACTCTTCCCATGTCCTCGCACTTTGGGTTAAATTAGCCGCTGCCGTTGCCTGAACGATTGCCTGGGAAACGGGGTCGGGATTTTCCTTAGCCGACTCGGAAATCGACTCTGCCGAAGGTGCAGCAGTTGCCGTGAACAGGTTGCTATGATCACATCCGGCAACCATTACAGATACCAGGGCCAGCATAATCGAGGGCAGGGATACCCCCAGGCAGGCGGGGGAGATGCCATTAAATGGGGACAGACTTCGCAGTTGCATAACCTGATTGGAGAAGGAGCTGGATAGAGGCAATTGATGCTCTTTAGTCTGGTTTTAGCGCGCTCGCAAGGCGATCGGGTCACTCCCAGCAATTTTTATGCCTTTCGACGTATATCTACCTCCATCTCTAGGTGTTATAGATTTATCTGGGCAGTGATTACATCTATCTATAGGCATAAATTTTATCGGTCCTCTCACGCCCCAAGTGCAAAGGAAGGGGGAGAGTTTTTAAACGGCGATCGCTGGAAATACTCGATTCAGGTCCAGGATTAATTCCTCAAACCCAGGAATAGAAACCGTTTCATTCGGTAACTTGACTTGTTTTTGCCGATAGTCAAAGGTTCCGGTTAATTTTTGATAAGGATTCGTATAAATTTCTAGTTGCTTTTCCAATAAATTGACAATCCAATAGTCTGAAATTCCCGCTTCAGCATACAAGGGTAATTTCACCTGGCGATCGTAGTCCAAGGAAGAATCGGCAATTTCAATCACCAGCAAAATATCATCCGGCATCGGATGATGGGAAATGTAGTTATCCTCCCGGTTTCTTACCAGGGTAAAATCGGGTTCCGGTTCGCTATGATTCGGTAGGGTAATCGGGTCCTGACAGCGGATGGTAGCACGGTCTTCCAGTAACTTAAAAAGTTCCCGAATTAAAAGACTACAACACACGGCATGAGGTTTTCCTTTCGAGACCATCTGGATTGCTTCTCCTTGAATTAACTCAGTGCGATCGCCTTCCTGGAAAAAACCCAGTTCGATGAGACGGTGATACTCTTCTATGGTAAAGCGTTTGGCTGTAGCTAGGGTCATAGGAGTGAGGGAGTTGACGACTCTTGTTATTCTACCATAGCCTTTCCCAAATTTTAATTCTTCCGTTACAATTAAACCAGTCAAATTAATCGACTCAATTTATGAAACGAATTGTTTTAATTGCCGGATTTGAATCATTTAACGCTGACTTGTACCGGCAGGCAGCACAGGTGGCAATTTCACGATGTCCGGAGTTAGATATTCGGGTCTTTAGTGACAGAGACCTCACCGCCAAACCCGAGGAGGTCGCAACCGCCCTTCAAGAGGCGGATGTATTTTTTGCCAGCTTAATTTTTGACTATGATTGCGTCATCGGGTTGCGGGAAAAAGTTCGGCAAATTCCCATTCGGTTGGTTTTCGAGTCGGCGTTGGAACTGATGAGTTTAACTCAGTTAGGAAAATTTGCGATCGGGGACAAACCCAAAGGAATGCCGAAACCTGTGCAATTTATTCTGAGTAAGTTCTCTAGTGGCAGAGAAGAAGATAAACTCGCCGGATATATTAGTTTTCTGAAAACTGGACCAAAACTGCTTAAATATGTCCCAGTTCAAAAAGTTCAGGACCTCCGCAATTGGCTAATTATTTATGGCTATTGGAATGCGGGAGGTGCAGAGAATGTCGCCGCCATGTGTTGGACGTTAGCAGAAAAATATCTAGGATTAACCGTGGGGGAAATTCCGCCTCCGGTAGAGACTCCTAATATGGGATTACTCCATCCCAATTATTCCGGTTATTTTGAATCCCCCCGCCAATATTTAGACTGGTATCGCACTCAACATTCATCTTCAGACTATCCCGTTGTGGGAATTCTCCTCTATCGCAAGCACGTTATTACTCAGCAAGCTTATATTCCTCAATTAATTAGACAATTTGAACAAGCAGGATTAATTCCGCTGCCAATTTTTATTAATGGAGTTGAGGGTCATGTTGCGGTTCGAGATTGGATGACTTCCGCTGATGAAACCCAGCAACGACAGCAGGGAAACAACACAACTCGGTCCTTATCGGCAGAAGCAGTCGAAGTGGATGCCATTGTTTCTACTATTGGATTTCCCTTAGTCGGAGGTCCGGCGGGTTCAATGGAAGCGGGACGGCAAATTGAAGTAGCGAAAGGTATTTTGGCGGCTAAAAATCTCCCTTATTTTATCGCAGCCCCGTTATTAATTCAAGATATTCATTCCTGGACTCGCCAAGGGATTGGCGGATTGCAAAGTGTTGTTTTATATGCTTTGCCTGAACTCGATGGGGCGATCGATACCGTTCCCCTTGGTGGTTTAGTTGGGGAAGAGATTTATCTGATTCCCGAACGAGTTAAGCGGTTGACAGGACGGATTAAATCCTGGATTGAACTGCGAAGAACACCCCCAGCAGACCGCAAAATTGCGATTATTTTATATGGATTTCCCCCGGGTTATGGCGCAACGGGAACCGCTGCCTTACTGAATGTCCCCCGCAGTCTCATTAATTTCCTCCAATCCCTCAAAGATAGCGGTTACACCGTTGGGGATTTACCGGAGGATGGGGAAGAGTTAATCCGACGGGTTAAGGTGGCCGATGAGTCACCAATGGAGACAAAATTAATGCGATCGCAAGGCACTATTCCGACTAAAGTCAATGTCAAAACCCTGGATAAATGGTTAGGATATCTCCTCACCCGGCGGATTGAGAAGCAGTGGAAATCTCTGACGGAAACCGGCATCAAAACCTACGGCAATGACTATGCGATCGGGGGGATTCAGTTGGGCAATATTTGGATTGGAGTCCAACCGCCTCTCGGCATTTCCGGGGACCCAATGCGGTTAATGTTTGAACGGGATATGACTCCTCATCCTCAGTATGCCGCCTTCTACAAATGGCTGCAACATGATTTTAAGGCCCAGGCATTGGTACATTTTGGAATGCATGGCACCGTGGAATGGTTGCCTGGATCTCCCCTGGGGAATACGGGATATTCTTGGCCGGATATTCTCTTGGGAAATCTACCGAATCTCTATATTTATGCCGCAAATAATCCATCAGAATCGATATTAGCCAAGCGCCGAGGATATGGGGTCTTAATTTCCCATAATGTGCCCCCTTATGGTCGGGCGGGATTGTACAAGGAGATGGTATTGCTGCGGGAATTGATTGGGGAATATCGAGAAGACACGGGGAAAAATTCTGCATTGCGAGAGGCGATCGCCAAAAAAATTGTCGATATTGGCCTGGAAATGGACTGTCCCTTTGCTGAAGCCAAAAAATTAGGTATTGACTTCACCCCGGAAACAGCAAGAATGTTTAGTGCTGAAGTGTTAAACGCCTATTTTATCACCATTTATGACTATTTACAAGTCGTCGAACAAAGGTTATTTTCGTCCGGACTGCATACCCTGGGAGAGACTCCCAATACAGCCGCATTAAAGTCTTATCTCGATGCCTATTTTGACCAAGACTTTGAAGAGAAACTGGTAGAGGAACTCGCCAGCGGAAACAGTCCAGAATCCCTCTCTCAACTCATCCAAAATCCCCATGAAGCGGTGCAAATTTGCCAATTATTAAGGCAAACTTCCGACGAAATGACCAATCTCCTGCGCGGATTAAATGGGGAATATATTCCCCCTGCACCCGGTGGGGATTTATTGCGCGATGGACCGGGAGTTTTACCCACGGGACGGAATATTCATGCCTTAGACCCCTATCGAATGCCCTCCCCTGCTGCCTATAGTCGAGGGCGAGAAATTGCCCAAAAAATCATCGCCCAACATCTGGAAGAAACTGGGCAATATCCGGAAACCGTCGCCGTCATGTTATGGGGATTAGATATTATTAAAACTAAGGGCGAATCGTTAGCCATTTTGTTAGAATTAGTTGGGGCGGAACCCATCAAAGAAGGAACTGGACGAATTGTCCGCTATGAACTCCAACCCCTAGACCAAGTAGGACATCCGCGCATCGATATTTTAGCCAATCTATCCGGCATTTTCCGCGATAGCTTCGTCAACATTATCGAACTGCTGGATGATTTATTTTTACGCGCTGCTGAAGCAGATGAACCCGAAGACCAAAACTTTATCCGTAAACACGCTTTAGCTTTAAAATCCCAGGGAATCGAGAATGTTTCCGCCCGCTTATTTTCTAATCCTGCTGGAGATTTTGGGTCTTTAGTCAATGACCAAGTTATTGAAAGTAATTGGGAATCTGGGGATGAATTAGCCCAAACCTGGCAAAGTCGAAACGCCTTTAGTTACGGACGAAAAGACAAAGGTCAAGCGCGTCCGGAGGTGTTGCAACAGTTACTTAAAACTAGCGATCGCATTGTCCAAGAAATCGATTCCGTCGAATATGGACTCACGGACATTCAGGAATATTATGCCAACACCGGCGGATTAAAACGGGCCGCCGAAACCCAAAGCGGCAAAAAAGTCACCGCCAGCTTCATCGAAAGTTTCTCCAAAGATACCACCCCCCGCAAATTAGAAGACCTGTTACGCTTAGAATATCGCACCAAACTACTCAACCCGAAATGGGCCGAATCAATGGCAAACCAAGGGTCGGGTGGCGCTTATGAAATCTCCCAACGGATGACTGCCTTAATCGGATGGGGAGGGACGGTTGATTTTAAAGATAACTGGGTGTATGATGGCGCATCAGAAACCTACGCTTTCGACTCGGAAATGGCCGATAAACTGCGAAAAGCTAATCCCGAAGCGTTCCGCAATATTGTCGGCAGAATGCTAGAAGCGCACGGACGAGGATTCTGGAATCCCGACTCGGAGAAGCTAGAAAAACTGCAAGCGTTGTACAGTATAACTGAGGATGAAATCGAAGGCGTGGGAATGGATTAAGATGAATGATTAATCGGGGATAAAACCAGATTATTCCCGGTTTTTTGATAATAAAAGAAGCCTAAAAATTGGCATTCACATTTAATTGAGTTTTAGATAAATCATGAATTCTGATAAAATTGCCGAATTTTTTAATGGAATTATCTCCCTAATCGAGGCCGTAATCTGGCCTGCTTTTGCGGTATTTTTCGTAGTTTACTTTGGAGACTCTTTAAAGAAACTCATCAATACCATCAGTCAATTCACCTTAAAAGCAGGGCCATCGGGAGTGGAGGCGAGTCTTACCCGGCAACTGGAATCAGCGGCCATGCTGGGTGCAGCATCGGGACAGAAGAAATCGAGTCAAGAGTCCTCAAATAACGGTGAAAATGCCGATGCAAATCAGGAATCTCGAAAAATTATTCAGGCGATCGAGCGCGTTTCTGATCCCAAAATTTCTGAGGAATTGCTGACTAAAAAGGTGCTGTGGGTGGATGATTGTTTGGAAGAAAATACTTATGAGCAAAAAGCCTTAGAAGTCTTAGGGGTTCAATGCAGTTTTTCTCGGAATACCGAAGAGGCGATCGCCCAAATAAAAGCGAGTCCCTATCATGCAGTCATCTCGGATATTGACCGTCCCCCGGACGATCGCGCCGGTTACACTTTGCTGGAAGAACTGCGGCGATCGGGCTATTATATGCCTTATATCCTCTACGATCGCACCATCC
The DNA here is from genome assembly GCF_025370875.1 of Laspinema palackyanum D2c. Lineage (NCBI taxonomy): Bacteria > Bacillati > Cyanobacteriota > Cyanophyceae > Oscillatoriales > Laspinemataceae > Laspinema > Laspinema palackyanum. The sequence continues at coordinate 628 of NZ_JAMXFD010000037.1, read as the reverse complement.
TCCCTGAACATCAAAGGGAAGCGAAGCGACTGGGTGCAAATGGTTGTACCACGCAACCCACGGAACTCTTTGAAACCATCATTTCTGCTTTAGTGGGCGATCGCAATTAACCCAGGCGATCGCATCCCTAAACCCCCAGCCAAATTCTGCTATAATTCAGTCAGGTTTTATTGAAAATTACCCAAAATCCATGATAAAATCTGTGACTAAAACCCGACGTACTCACCAACCTCTAGGATTTATTTTCCTCGTGAGTCTCGTCAGTTTATTCCACGCCGATCGCCCATTACAGTCCCAATCCATCCCTCTTTCTCCCGAATACCAAGCGGCATTAGCTGCCCTGAATATTCCCGTAGCTGTTCCCACCTACATCCCCGAAGGATTTACCCTTTCTCAAATTAAAATAAACCTCTGTCCCTCGGATATTCCCCAACGCGGCGAATGTCGAGAAGGAACCTCCTATCAGATTATTTATCGAAATCCCGAAAATACCTGTTTAATAATTGAGGCCATTGGGGGAGGACTAGGCGGACCGGATAGTGAATTTCATTACTTACGGTTCGCTCATTTTTGACCCTACTCCCTGAGATAGGAAACCATAAGTGAAGGCTCACCACAAGTGGCAGGG
>NZ_JAMXFD010000036.1:46109-53909 GCF_025370875.1 Laspinema palackyanum D2c | reverse complement strand
CTCGGACGAGTCACGGGTGGAGATGCTTCCATTATTAATGGACTCATTCAAATCACCGGGGGAAATTCCAATCTATTTTTAATGAATCCAGCCGGAATTTTATTCGGTCCCAATGCTTCCTTAAATGTCCCCGCTTCATTTACCGCAACTACTGCCACCGCAATTGGGTTTGGGAATGATTGGTTTCAGGCAGTGGGAGAAAATAACTGGGGTAATTTAGTCGGAACCCCCAGTCAATTTGCCTTTGATAGTTCCCCACCGGGAGTGATTGCCAATTTAGGCAACTTAACTCTATCACCGGGACAGAATTTAACCCTATTGGGAGGAACGGTCCTCAATGCCGGTACGCTTGTTTCTCCTGGGGGAAATATTACGGTTGCCGCAGTTCCAGGAGAGAGTCGCGTTAGAATTTCTCAACCGAATCATGTGCTAAGTTTAGAAGTGACTCCCTCTGCAGGAAATCCTCTCACCTCCCAACTCACCCCCCTGAGTTTGCCGGAACTTTTAACCGGGAGTGGGGTGAGTCACGCCAATCAGGTGCAGGTGAATCCCGATGGTACAATTGCCCTCACGGGTTCTCACTCCAGGGTTCCGGTGGAATCTGGGGATGCTGTTGCTTCCGGTAATATTAATGTCACGGGAGAATCGGGGGGGACAGTCCAGGTATTAGGCGATCGGGTTGCGCTTGTCAATGCCAATATAGACGCTTCAGGCATGAATGGGGGTGGTACGGTCCTGGTGGGCGGTGAATATCAGGGTGAAGGTCCGGTTCCCAATGCCTCGAATACCTTTGTGAGTCGAGATTCGATTATTTCGGCAGATGCCCTATCCCAGGGAGATGGGGGTCGCGTGATTATTTGGGCCGATGATACTAACACATTTTTAGGTACAATCAATGCTCGCGGCGGGGTCCAGGCAACGGATGAACCACAGAATGGTGGATTTGTAGAAGTATCGGGCAAGGAAACCCTGATTTTTCGGGGGACAGTGGATCTAAGTGCGCCTAATGGCAGTTTAGGCACATTACTCCTTGACCCAACAGATATTATTATTAGCAATAGTGACAATGCTGGGGGAGAATTTTTTCAACCCGGGGCGAATGATAACGAACTGAATGCCGATGTTCCCACTCCGGGAAACCAACTAGGAGAAGTGTTTGCAGAAGAGGGTGTTGGAGAAACCTATACAATTTCCAGAAAGGCTCTACAAGATTTACCCGGAAACGCGAATGTTATTTTAGAGGCAACCAATAATATAACGATTCAGGAGTTGGTGGGGTTTGGACCGGAACTGAGGTTTCAACCCGGAACGGGTTCTATTTCCTTTGTGGCAGATGCTGATGGCAATGGTGTGGGTGATTTTTCTATGAATCCGACCAACTCTATCTCGGCAAGTGGGAGAAATTTATCCATTTCTGGCGCAAATATAATCGTTGGAAATATCAATACGGGACTCGGTTTCGGTTCCAGTAATGGGGGTGCAATTACTTTAACTGCAACCACTGCAACGAACGGCAGCATTACGGGGGGGACACTCTACTCGGGGACGAATCTGGTAGAGGGTAGCGCATTCCTGGGTAATGGGGGTGCGGTTACAGTAACGGCGACAGGGGATATTAACCTGGATGCAATCAATACTAGCTCAGTGCTCAATGTCTTGTTAGTAGACTCTGCGGCGGGGGACGGGGGGGCGATTACCCTCAGAAGTACAACGGGAAATATAGTGGTGGGGCTCCTGGATTCTTCTTCCATAGTACAGCCCGGTGTTCCCGCGAATAATGCGGGCAATGGTGGGGAGATTTTGGTAGAGTCCGTGAACGGGAGTGTGAATACCTTTACCATTCGATCGAATGCTGAATCTGTAGATGGAATTGCGGGTACAGGTGGGAATGTTGTAGTGAATGCTGCGACGAGTTTAAGTATCAGAAGCGGTTTAAATTCTCGTAGTTCGGAACTCAACAATGGGGGGGATGTTGAACTAACGGGGAATCTGATAGAGTTACCCCCACCACCAGGGGAAGGGCAGCAAAATAATAATGATAACAATGGGGGAATTTTACTGCTGCAACCGAGTACCCCAAATACGGATATTGCGATTAATGACGCAGGGGATGTCCTCGATACTTTAACCTTGAATCCGTTCCAACTCGAAAACCTGAATTGGGGGTTTGATTCGATTACGATTGGACGGGCGGATGGAAGCGGGACCGTGACTCTGGATAGTTTTGAGACTCCGATTGATGCGCCTCTGACGGTGCGATCGCCCAATGGTACGATTACGGTCAATAGTCCAATTGAGGCAGTCGGTGAGGGTTCAATCACCCTAATCGGTCCCACCACCCTCAATTCTGACCTCACTACGGTGAACCAAGCGATCGCCATTCAGGGAGATGTCACCCTGGGATTCAATCCCATTATGGAGGGAAATGTCATCTTGGGATTCAATCCCATTACCCTCACTTCAGGCAATGGTCCAATTACCCTCACCGGACTGGTGAATGGGAATCAATCCCTCATTTTAGATGCAGGAATGGGGAATATTAGTATTACCGGGGCCATTGGCGGGGTCAACAACCCCATTAGGGATGTGATGGTGAAGAGTACCGGGATTACCGAGTTTGGCGGACCCATTAACGCTGCCAGTCTGACGACGGATGCCGGGGGGACGACCCAACTCACGGGGAATGTCACCACCACTGAATCGATGGGGCAAGTGTATGGAGATAATGTACTCATCCCAGGCGACCTCACCTTAACCGGGGATGAACTCAGCTTTGGTGGAACCGTTACCGGAAGCGGATTGCTCACCCTGCAACCCGCTAACCTGAATACCCCAATTGCCTTGGGCAATGCTACAGAAATCGGCGAGGAAACATTAGATATTACGGCGGCAGATTTAGGTGCATTTCAGGGATTCACTGCCCTCACCATTGGGCGTGGGGATGGCAATGGGGCGATTTCTGGCACTAATTTATCCTTAACGGTTCCCACCACCATTCAATCGGGAAATGGCGACATTACCTTGGCGGGGGCAAATGGCGCACAACCCCTGACGGTGAGTTCCACCAATGGGACCGTTAGTTTATCGGGGGAGGTGGGAAATATTACCCCGTTATCTTCCTTAAGTGTGAATAGCGGAGGGATTGTTACCCTCGGAAATGCGATTACCACCAATGGTCCTAATGGCATGGCGATCGCCGGAACTGGAGGGATTAACTTAACTGGACCCGTTACCCTTAATAGTAGTACCGGAAATGGTACAATCGCCTTAACAGGTGCAGTCAATGGCAATTTTCCCCTCACCCTGACTTCCGGAAATGGGACAGTCACCCTCCCAGCGATGGGAAATATCATCCCCGTCTCCTCCCTCACAGTGAATAGCACCAACCGGGCCCAACTCACCGGCAATATTACCACCCAGGGAGTCAATGGGGTAACCGTGAATGCACCAACTACTGTGGCATCCCCCGTCACCATCGATACCCGGACTGGCAATGGTCCGATTAACGTCACCGGCACAGTAGATGGAACGTTTCCCCTCACCCTGACAGCAGGAACCGGAAATGTGCAATTAACTCAACCCGTTGGGAGTATTTTCCCCTTAACTCAACTCACGATCGCCGGGGGAATCCTGGACACTGCTAATTTAAACGTGGGTAGCGGAGGAATCAATCTCACCGGCAGCAACATCACCCTGAATACTGTTAATACAACTGCCGGAGGAACCCTAGGGATTAACAATAGCGGAACCCTCAACCTTGCTGGATTACTGAATCTTTCCGGTTTATTTTCCCAAACCGGAACCGGACCCGTAATTTTGGGAAATAATCTCACCACTGCCAACCAAAATATCAGTTTTAATAGCCCCGTTAGCTTTACAGGAAACCCCACAATCTCTGCTGGAACCGGCAGTCTTTCCTTTAATAACACCCTCAACGCCGGTACAGGCAATCTGAGTCTAACCGCCAACGAGATGCAGTTTGGTGGGGCAATTAGTGGGACTGGGTTAGTATTTTTATCCCCCGGTTCTAGCGATCGCAATATTCAAATTGGCGGAACCCTTAGCAATAATGCCCTAAACCTCTCCCTCGCCGAACTCAATCTATTTCAACCGGGATTTACCCAAATTACCATCGGGCGGATTGATAGTACCGGGTTAATTGCGATCGCCCCTCTCACCCTTTCTAACCAGTCCTTTTTCTTCCAAAGCGGCAACGGAATTATCTCCTTGTTAGGACTGTTACGCGGGCGGTTGGGGGCTGATTTTACCTTCTTTGCCAACGAGATTGAACTCAGGAATGGAATCGAAACCGATGGCACCGATATCGTCTTCGATGGCAATGTCAAACTCGCTGCTGATGTCACCCTGAATACAGGGCCCGGTGAGGGTACAATCACCTTTGAACGAACCGTAAACGGACCTCACCAACTCACCCTCCAAGCAGGGACTGGGAATGTGGAATGGTTAGGGGCAGTGGGCGGAACTGAACCCTTGGGGGGGACGACTGCCACGGGCAATACAATCCGTTTATCCTCGGGACTTCGCGCCCTCGGGGATATTATCCTGAATAGTAACCTCCGCCTGATTGATAACACAGCGATCGCCTCCCAAAATGGGAATATTCAGTTCAATGGACGGGTGGATAGTCTCACTTCACCCATTAATTTGAGTCTAAGTGCAGGAGGCGGCATTACCCTGAACCAAGCAGTCGGTTCTCAAATTCCCCTCGCACAATTCCAAGTCAGCAATGCCAGATCGGTTACGGCAACTGCGCCAATTAACGCCAATACCGTGGGGATTTCCGCCAATCAGATTCAACTGGGTGGAAACATCACCACAACGGGAGGGAATGTCACGGTTACCGGCAATAATCAGCTAACTGTGGGAAATATTACCACATCCGGCGGTGCAATTCGGGTGATTAATAATACTGGGGATACCAATGCCGGGAACTTGAATAGTTCCAATCCCAATGGAACCGGAGGCGCAGTCGCCATTGAAGCGCCGAATGCCGCAACCCTCGCCGGTGACTTGATTTCCACGGGACAAACCGGGGGAAATATCCGGATCATTGCCCGCGATCGCATCTCTGTGGGTAACATTGACTCGAACGGCAGTATCGGCAGTGGCGGGAATGTCTTTATTGACCCGGAAAATGATACACAAGTCGGATATATTAATGCCCAAGGGGGCAATTCCGGGACTGGGGGAGATATCTTTATCCAAACCGGACAGTTTTTCCGGGCGATGAATACCTTTCGCGATCGCAACGGACAAACCGCCAGTATTTCCTCGGCAGGGGGACAAGGCGGCGGTTCCATTTCCCTCAATCATGGGGGAGGGGACCTGGAAATCCCCTTGGTGATTGGGGATAATAGTAGTAACGGGACGGCAGGGGTGATTACCACCGGCAGCGAAACTCTCACTTTAGGAGAATCCTTCCTCGGTCCCGTGACTCGCGGAAATATTACCGTGGTAACGGGGGAAGTGATACCGCCCGAAGAACCCATCGAAGAAGTACCACCGGCAGAAGAACCCATCGAAGAAGTACCACCGGCAGAAGAACCCATCGAAGAAGTACCACCGGCAGAAGTACCACCGGCAGAAGTACCACCGACAGAAGTACCTTCAGAGGAACTGCCACAGGAGGAACTCCCTCCCGCCACAGAAGCAATTTCAACCCAGACCATTACACCTGGGCCCACCGATATACAACCCTTGGGATCTGCAACAGAGGCAGCAGGGGAAGTAGCATCGGAAACCCCAGCAGCAGGGGAACCCACCGCAGAAGCATCCCCAGAGGAAGCATCCATCCCTGTTGCCGTTGAAGCGACTGCCGAAGCAACAACCCCGGTGAGTACCCCCACCATTGAACCGCCTGCGATCGCCCCGGCAACCATCGAGACGATTGAGATCGCCTCTGAGGAGATTGTACCCCCTTCCCCAGAGGTGGAACCGACCCTCACCACCCCGGAAGCTGTAACGCCTCTGTTTACAGAAACCCCCGGGCAATCTGCCGGAGAACCGCCGGTGTTTCTGATCCCACAAGGCATAACTGAAACCGTGCGATCGGCGATCGCACGCAATGGCAGCGAAGGAAATCAAGGACCTGCTTTGGGTAATGTTCGGGAATCCATTGCCCAAAATATTGATACCGGCATGGGGGCAATGGAACAAATCTTTAGCGATAGCTTTAGTCAGCATCATGGGATTTCACCGGGACAAATTGTTTCCTTATCCCAAGCGCAAACCATGATGGGGAATATCGAAGCAGAAACCGGCGTGAAACCCGCCTTAATTTATGTCAGGTTTGCCCCCATCAGTTTAGAGGGCGATCGGGACCAGGACCAACTAGAAATCCTCATTGTCACCGCAGACGGACAACCCATTCCCAAACGAATTCCTAACACCAGTCGCGCCGAAATCATCAAAACCGCTAATGCTTTTCGGGGAGAAATTACCGCCACGGGAATTCGCCGCAACCGTTATTTAACCAGCGCCCAACAGCTTTATAACTGGATAATTGCCCCCATCGAAGAAGAGTTAAAAGCCCAAAATATTCAAAATTTAGCCTTTATCATGGATAGCGGATTGAGGGGTCTTCCCCTCGCGGCCCTCCATGATGGCAATCAATTCCTCGTGGAAAAATACAGCGTGGGACTAATGCCTTCCTTAAGTTTAACCGATACCCGATATGCGGACATTAAAACTCGGGAAGTCTTAGCAATGGGAGCCTCTGAATTTACAGAATTAGACCCCTTACCCGCCGTTCCCTTAGAAGTGGAAATGATTACCACAAAAGTGCGGAAAGGGCAAGGTTTTGTCAATGAATTGTTCACCTTAGAAACCCTGAAACGAGAACGAAATACTCATCAATATTCCATCGTTCATCTGGCAACTCACGGGGAATTTCAGTCGGGAAAACTCAGCAATTCCTATATTCAACTGTGGGACCGGAAGCTAAAAATGGATGAAATTCGAGAACTTGGGTTTAACGACCCCCCATTAGAATTGCTCGTCCTCTCCGCCTGTCGAACTGCGGTGGGGGATGAACAAGCGGAATTAGGATTTGCCGGGTTAGCAGTCCAAGCAGGCGCTAAAACTGCCCTAGCTAGTTTATGGTATGTTTCTGATGAAGGAACCTTTGGGTTAATGAGTGAATTTTATCACCATTTAAGTCAGGCCCCCATCAAAGCAGAAGCCCTCCGGCAAACCCAAATTGCCATGATTCAAGGGCAAATTCGAGTAGAGAATGGTATCCTTTATACGGCTAATCAGGAAATTCCCTTACCCGAGGCGATCGCGCATCTCTCTCAATCGGATTTAACCCATCCCTATTATTGGTCCGCCTTCACCCTAATCGGCAGTCCTTGGTAAATCAATTTCCAAGAATTTCAACCTTACAACTTCAGTCGTTATCCCCAGTTCGTAGTAACGACTTCAGTCGTTTCTTCCCCAGTTCGTAGTAACGACTTCAGTCGTTCTCTTAGTTCGTAGTAACGACTTCAGTCGTTTCTTTCTTAGTTCGTAGTAACGACTTCAGTCGTTTCTTTCTTAGTTCGTAGTAACGACTTCAGTCGTTCTCTTAGTTCGTAGTAACGACTTCAGTCGTTCTCTTCTGCAAGATCTGTGAGGGTTCAAACTCCCACTGATTTCTGAAATTTGATTTCGGGACCCGGAAACGACTAAAGTCGTTACTACGAACGGGGGAGAATGACTTGCCTTTGATTTCGGGACCCGGAAACGACTAAAGTCGTTACTACGAACGGGGGAGAATGACTTGCCTTTGATTTCGGGACC